>JANOMH010000307.1:0-6189 GCA_031420215.1 Rhodobacterales bacterium
TTGATCGTGGCTCGTCCTGCGGGCGCACGCAGTCAGACCCCCTTGCAACCGTCACCCCTGTTTGGCCATGCGCTTTGTCAAGCGCGGGCCGGGCTTTGGTCAGCTATGAACAAGGTATGAAACGGCCTTGCCAATTGTCAACCGATTCATAGATACGTATCGCATTATTGGATACACTCATAAATCAACAGCCTGGCCGTCAACGCCCATCGCCAAGGCTTGCGCGATCAAGGCATCAAACAGGGCACTGGCCACAGGGTCCACGCCGGGGCTATGGGTCCGCAGCCGGAAGGTGCTGGCCACCAACCCACCCCGCCCTACACGCCGCGCGCCGATCAGGACCGCCGGCTTTTGCACCCATCCCACGACAACCCCGGCTTGCACCGGCCCGCCAAACTCCCAGGCGCGAAAGCCGGTCATCACGTGATGCGGGATCACATCAGACATCGACAGATCAACCAGCGGCCCACCCGGAATGGTGGCAAAGGGGCCATCGCGCCGGATCCATGAAAACCCGGCAATCCAGTCACCGCGCCACATGGTCCCCTGGCGCGCGATCAGGTTGATATTCGGTAGCGGGCTTTCTGACCCCATCGGCAAACCGGGGGTATCATCGACGATGGGGATAAACGGCTGCTCTCTTCGGCCCGTATCAACCCGCAGATTCCCTTGGGTTTTTTCTGTTCCATCGGCCAAGACAACATAACGGGTGCCCTGCTGAAGCCTGGAAATATCGGCCGCATCCAGCGCATGAACCAAAGTGACAGCGGCCTGATCTGCAGGGACAACCTGATACCCGAGCCGCCGGGCGTGATCGGCCAACCCCGGATCGGCAACCGCCAAACGGGGCAAATCGTTTGTTTCGCGAATGGGATAGAGCGCGATCTGCACCTGATTTGCGGCCCGTTCCAAACCATTTTCGATCAGTGAGAACTCCAGTGTCAACATCTGGCTTTGCGCAACCTGCGGCAGGATCAATTCGACCCGACCTGCACTGGCCAAGGCAAGCGGCCCGGTCGCGGCAACGGGCAGAATGCCGCCCACTCCGCCTGCAATCTGCCAATGCAGTTCAGCTACACCCAAAGTCGCGCTGCCAGTGGCAACCCCAAGGTCAAACCCGAACCTTTCCCCCGCAACCCCCGCATATCGCGCGATTTTGGGGACGATGACCAGATCGGCGTTGATCGCGCCGAACCGGTCATGAAACACCCGGGGATTCCGGTTCATATCCAAAAGTCCGTTAGACTCCCAATGCACATCAGTAAATTCAGTGATCACATAGCCCATGATGCTTGGATGGGCGCGCATCACTTCGATCTCGTATTTCAGATTTTCGAACTGATACCATTGGGCGGCGGCGATGAACGCCTCAAAATCGCCAAACACTTTTTCCAGCCCCAGCGTGGCGAACCGGTGTTGCACGCCATGGGGAAGGGCCGCCCCCTCGCCCCAGGTGCCACCGGTTTCCATCCACCACGGTTCCGCCCCGTTGATGGTAACCTGTGCGGGGTTTGGCAGGCCCCAAACCCCGAACTCCGACACCAACAGCGGCTCGTTACCGCGCCGCTGCGCATCACCAAAGGGCGACCATGCCCAGTCTGCCCCGGCGGCAAACTCGGCCGTCAGCGCATCCCATTCAGCCCGGCGTTCCGGGACCGAGCGGTAGTAGTGAAAGTCGTTCAGGTCTGTTTTCACATGGAAATTGCTGTGACATGGCGAATTATCCACCACCAATCGGGTCGGATCGAGCGCTTTGAGCCAGTCATAGGTTTCCGCGAGCCACGCCCGGTGGGCCGGGTCTTCATGGGTGCGGATGCCCCAATCTTCGTTGATGATCGTCCAGATCACAATGCTCGGATGATTGCCGTCGCGGGCCAATATCCCCAGCATCGTCTCACGCATCCGGCGGGCCGAGGCATCGGTGAAAAAGCCGACATTGGGGATCTCGGTCCAGATCAACATGCCCAACCGGTCGGCCACTTCGTAGTAGCGCGGGTCGGGCACTTTGATGTGGCAGCGCAGCATGTTCAGGCCCAAAGCTTTGGCCTTCAGCAACTGATCTTCTAGGAATTCCACCGATGGCGGGGTGCAAATCCCTTCTGGGTAATAGTCCTGATCCAAGGCCGCCCGCATATAGAACGGCGCGCCGTTCAGCAGAATCTGCCCGTTCTGCGTGGTGAAGGATCGAAAACCAAAGCTGTGGGTCGTGTGATCGACACTTGCCCCATCGCGGATCAGATCGATCTGCATCCGGTAAAGCTGCGGCGCATCGGGGGACCAGGCGCGGACATCCGAGATCGTCCATGCCAGAGTTTCCTGCGGACCTGTCACTGTATGGGTCAGCGCGGTGGCAGTCTTGCCCTCAGGGTCCAGCACATGGACCTGTATTCCGGTCCCGATGGCACCTTGCGTGAGCGTCAGAGTCAGGCTCACGCGGCCATCGGCCAGATCAGCGCGGACCGCGCAATGTTCCAGATGGGCCGGATCGCGGATTTCGATGGTTACCGACTGCCAGATGCCACCAATCGGCCCATACCAGCTTTGCTTGCCATGCGGAATTTCGGCGAATGGGAAGTCTGGCGCCGTGGCAGGGTCGCCATCGGGCAGAAGGCAAGAAACTTCTACCTCGTTGTTATTCATCAGGATATCCGGTGGCAGCACACATTCGAAAGGCAGATAGCCCCCCTCGTGTCGACCAACCATCTGGCCATTCACCCGAACCTCGGCAAAATAACTGACCGCCCCAAACCGCAACACCGTCTCGCCCTGCCCGGCCAGCCGCGCAAATCCCCGGCGATACACCGCACGGCCGGACAGTTGGCGCAAGTCGGCAAATTGGGCCTGCCACGGCAGCGGCACGGTCGCGATGCGCCAGTCTGCGTCCGTCTCGTGGCGAAACTGCCAGTCACCATCGAGCGATATTTGCTTGCGTTGCCCTGTCGCATCCATCCTGCACCCCCATCGAACCTGTAGAAAATCAGTAAGTCATGGACCAATGCCACGCGGCCTGACAAGTGAAATCCGGGCTTATGTGGGAATTTGACTGTATTGAACTATCTGATATAGATCGACTGTTATCCCAATTTGGTGAAAGATCGCTGATGAGCCGCAATTTCCTGATCGTTGACCCTGAGGATGGAACCGAGGTGCTCAAGGCCTTTGCATCCCCCGCGCGGGTCCGGGTTCTGAAGTTGTTGCATACCCGGGGGGCGTTGAATGTGAACGAAATCGCCCAGGCACTGGACTTGCCGCAGTCCAGCGTGTCCGCGAATATTCAGGTCCTGGAAGACGCCGGCTTGATCCGCACCGAAACCCAGCGCGCCCGCAAGGGCAATCAGAAAATCTGTCACACCTTGTTTGACGAAGTGTTGGTCATGTTCAAAGACGACCCCAAACCCACCGATTCCAACACGATCGAGGTGGCGATGCCGCTGGGTCTGTATACCAGTTGCGAAGTATCGGCCCCCTGTGGATTGTGCTCTTCCGAAGGCATCATTGGCCTGCTCGACGTGCCTGATACTTTCCTTGATCCGGGGCGGATGGGCGCGGGGTTGATGTGGTTCACCCGCGGCTATATCGAGTATCAGTTTCCTAACAATACCAAACTGATGCAGGGTTCTGTAAGCTCGCTTGAGTTCAGCATGGAACTGTCCTCGGAAGTGCCGGGCACCGCCGCCGACTGGCCGTCAGACATCACCGTTTCGGTGAACCGGATCGATGTCGGCACCTGGACCAGCCCCGGCGATTTTGGCGACAAGCGCGGCGTGTTCACCCCCGCCTGGTGGAAGCTGAAGGGCAGCCAGTATGGCAAGCTGAAAAGCTGGCGGGTGACCACCGATGGCACCTATGTTGATGGGCTGAAAATCAGTCCGGTCTCGATCAAGGACCTTGATCTGGAAACCCATCGCTCAATCCGGCTGCGGATTGGGGTGCGCGATGATGCCAAGCACCCCGGGGGGATCAATATCTTTGGCCGGGGGTTCGGGAATTACGATCAGGACATCGTGCTGCGGATGACAACCTCAGGGTGAAGCCGAATAGCACTTGACGACCATGCCCGCCTTCCTGATACATATCTGCAAATCCGATATTGATGGTTGTCTGGGGAGGAAGCCATGAAAGCGCGCGTGACCGCACACAAGGACTACACGATTTCCAAAATCGACGACCGGGTCTATTCAGCCTTTCTGGAACATCTGGGCCGGGCGATTTATACTGGAATCTATGAGCCCGGCCATCCAACTGCTGACAAAAACGGCATGCGCGGCGATGTGGCGGGGCTGGTTCGCGACCTGAACATCCCCTTTGTCCGCTACCCCGGCGGCAATTTCGTGTCTGCTTATAATTGGGAGGATGGGGTAGGCCCGCGCGACCAACGGCCCACCCGGCTCGACCTCGCCTGGCATACTTCAGACAACAACGCGGTCGGCGTGCATGAGTTTTCTGACTGGTGCGACACGGTCAATACCAAGATGATGCTGGCAATCAACCTGGGGTCACGGGGCCTCGATGAGGCGCGCAACTTTGTGGAATATGTGAACGGTCCGGTCGGCTCCTATTGGGGCGACCTGCGCGCCAAGAATGGGCGCAAAGAGCCGTTTGATTGCAAACTATGGTGTTTGGGCAATGAAATGGACGGGCCCTGGCAGGTCGGCCACAAGACCGCCGACGAATACGGGCGGTTGGCCAATGAGGTCGCCAAAACCCTGCGTGCTTTTGACAAATCGCTGGAGCTGATTGTCTGCGGGTCTTCCAATTCCGACATGAAAACCTATCCCGAATGGGAGCGGATCGTGTTGGAACACACCTACGAGTCGGTCGATCACATCTCCTTGCACATGTATTTCGCCAATCGGGCCAAAAATACCGCTAACTATCTGGCGCTGAACCATAAACTCGACCGCTACATCACCACGATCGAGTCGACGATCAATCTGGTCAAGGCCAACAAACGGTCCAAGCATGATGTGTACATCAGCTTTGACGAATGGAATGTCTGGTATCACTCCAACGCGCAGGACCGGGATATTCTGGGCGGCAATGCCGGTTGGCCGCATGCGCCGCACCTGCTCGAAGATGTCTATAACTTTGAGGACGTGCTGCAGGTGGGCTGCATCCTGAACACCTTTATCCGCAAGTCCAACGTGGTGCGGATCGCCTGTATTGCGCAGTTGGTAAACGTGATCGCCCCAATCATGACTGACCCGATGGGGGCGGCTTGGCGGCAAACGATCTATTACCCCTATTACTTCGCCTCGATCTACGGGCGCGGCACCGCCCTCAATCTGGCTGTGACCTGCCCGGGTTATGACGCTGATGTTGCCGACAACGTGCCTTACATCGACATTGCGGGTGTGCATGACGAAGCGGCAGGGACCATCAGCTTTTTCGCGGTCAACCGGCACGGAACAGATTCACTGACCACGGAAATCAGCCTGCAAGGGTTCGGGGCGGCCACGATCATCGATCACCAGGTGATGACCCATGGCAGGCTTGAGGCGGTCAATACTGCCACCGACCAAACCAATGTCGCCCCGAAAAAAGGCGCCGGTGCCAAGGTCGAGGATGGCATGGTCAAGCTGTCGCTGCCGCCGCTGTCCTATTCGATGATCCGGGTGAAACTGGGCTGACCAGACCCCATTGGGCAATTGCATTTGTGGCCCCAACCCGGCACCATTGCACAACCCAAAACGGAGCCGCCCGGCGTGTCTGTTCACAAAGCCTATTACGACATTGTCCGCGATTGGCTGACCCATAATATCCAAAGCGGCACATTGCCGCCGGGGACGCGGCTGACCGTCGCCGCCGTCGCAGACCGGCTGGCTGTCAGCCGCTCGCCAGTCAAACGGGCGCTGGACCTGCTGGAACAGGACGGACGGCTGTCGCGCGACGGGGGTCAGGGCTATGTCGTATTCGGGGCGCAAAGTGCGGCTGAGACTGCCAACCTGCATACCTTGCCCTTGCACCTGCCCCAGGACCAAACTGCGACACTGGTCCGCCCCAGCTGGGAGCCGATTTTGGAAGCGGTGTCCGAGGCGGTGATGGATTGCATCCCCTTTGGCATTTATCAGATCTCAGAAACCGAAATTGGCAACCATTTCAGCGTCAGCCGCACCGTCACGCGCGAGGCCTTAGCCCGCCTGCATGACCGGGGGGTCATCGCCAAGGATCGCGCGTCACATTGGGTCG
>JANOMH010000308.1:0-3872 GCA_031420215.1 Rhodobacterales bacterium
AAACCGCGCCGCCCAACCGCCGCCAATGACGCCACCGCCAATAATCGCTGCCGTTTTCATCACTTACCCCTCTAGGCGGCCCAGATCATAGCCGCTGAATTCCAAAATCTCTCGCGCTGCCCTTGTCCGGTCGACCGAAGCCGCTCCGGGCCGGTCCATGATCCAGCCAAACGCGCCCGTCGGCGACCCGATCACGGCGGTGCGAAAATCGTCGTCGACCCAAAGCACCCAATAGTCTGTGCCCGCGATCCGCCAACGGTTCGGCAGGCTGACCTGGAGCGTCGCTTCGTTCAGCACTCCGGTTCCGTCCGCCGCAAAATCCAGCACCACCCCGTCACCAGCCCCGAACGGCCCGCCCGGATAGGCCGCCTGCACCAGCCAGTTGCCCGCCATGTCATACGGACCGCCGCGCGTGGTAGAGCCGATTGGAGCCGCCGTGTCGCGGTAACTGAGCAGCGGCACAACGGGTGCCACTTTGGCGCATGCGGTCAGCAGCAGGCACAGAATCAGCCGCTTCATCCGCCCACCGGCGCGCGTTTCACCAGCCCCAGCTTGGCCCGGACCTCGGCAGGCCCAATCACCCGGGCACCCATGTTTTCGATGATTGTGACGGCCCGGTCCACCAGTTGCGCATTGGTGGCAAGCACGCCTTTGTCCAACCACAGGTTATCCTCAAGCCCGACCCGGACGTTGCCCCCTGCCAAGACCGCTGCGGCGACATAGGCCATCTGGTGCCGGCCAATGGCAAAAGCGCTGAATGTCCAGCCGGGCGGCACATTATTGACCATCGCCATAAAGGTATTCAAATCATCAGGGGCCCCCCAGGGCACGCCCATGCACAACTGGACCAAGGCCGGTGACTCCAAAACCCCCAACCGCACCAGTTCCTTGGCATACCACAGATGGCCGGAGTCAAAGGCCTCGATCTCGGGCTTGACCCCCAAAGCGGTCATCATCTTGCCCATCGCCACCAACATGCCGGGGGTGTTGGTCATCACGTAATCGGCTTCGGAAAAGTTCATCGTGCCGCAGTCCAGCGTGCATATTTCAGGCAGGCAGGCCGCCACATGGGCCATCCGTTCAGAGGCCCCCACCATATCGGTGCCCTTGACCGGGGGCAAAGGCTGTTCCACATCGCCAAACACGATATCGCCGCCCATCCCGGCGGTCAGGTTCAGGATCACATCAGTGTCAGAGGCGCGGATCCGGTCGGTCACCTCGCGATACAGGTCCAACCGGCGCGAGGGTTTGCCAGTGTCGGGGTCGCGCACATGACAATGGACAATGGCCGCCCCGGCCCGGGCGGCGGCAATGGCACTGTCGGCAATCTGGGCCGGGCTGCGCGGCACATGCGGGCTGCGGTCCTGGGTTCCGCCCGATCCGGTCACGGCGCAGGTGATAAACACCTCGCGGTTCATCTGTAGCGGCATATCCGTCACTCCCCTTTTGGTCGTAAGGGGAGCCTGAATTTACGCGCGGCGCAAGGCCGATCCCGCCGCTCCATAGCCCACCTGCGGCATCAGGCCAGTCCATGTCTGCAAGGCGAAGGCGCGACGACCCTTGCGGGCTGTCGCATCTGCGCTCAGGGCTGGCGGACCAACCGGTCGCCGGTGACCGTATCCTCGATGGTGTTGGCGTCGACTATCCGGTAGTTCGTCGTCTCGGCCAGCGCCTGATCCACTGGCGCAAAGCCCGGCATTACCATTCTGGCGCTGCCGGTCTGCGTAACCGCAAACATGTCGGCCCCAATCGGCTGGACCGCATAGGTGCCCTTCCCTTCGACCTGAATGGTCATGGTGCCGGTTTCAGCGTTTGTGGCCTCGATCGTGCCGCTCATCGAGAAACTGCCATCGGCCAGAAACGATGCGCTCAGATTGGCAGTGCCCGGCCCGACGCCGGGAATATCAAGCGGGCCAGTCTGTAGCCAGTTGCCCACCACGAAAGTGGCCAGATCAACCACCGGGGCCACAGCTGTGGGCGTCGGGGCAGGCGCCGCTGGCGCTGCTGCAAACAGCGGCTCCAGCCCGGCGACCGTACTGGCGGCGGCCCACTCCGCCATCCCGTCAGTCCAGGCCAAAGTTGTGGGCAGTAGCGTGCCCGCGGCCACAAGCGCCTGTAATTGCGCTACTTTATAGGGTCCGCCGGGGGTGCCGTTTTCATCAATGTAAAAGTCGGGTTGCGGCGGCAGCGGCGGCGGCGTTACGGGTTCCGGGGTGACCGGCAAGGCAGGCGGAAGTGCGGGGGGTGTCTCAGCCCCGGCCTCTGCGGTAGCTTCTGGCGCAACCTCTGGCGCTGCTTGGGGTGTAGCCGGTTCAGTCGCCGTATCTTTGGTCGTATCTGTGGTCTGCGCCAGAACTGGTGCAGTCAGGTTCAACCCCACCCCA
The DNA here is from genome assembly GCA_031420215.1 of Rhodobacterales bacterium. Classification (GTDB taxonomy): domain Bacteria; phylum Pseudomonadota; class Alphaproteobacteria; order Rhodobacterales; family Rhodobacteraceae; genus JANOMH01. The sequence goes on from JANOMH010000308.1 coordinate 2,385, forward strand.
AAGGCCGCGCTCAAAATCACAAGTCTGAAATTCATGGTCATGCAAAATCTCCTGTTCAACTGGTAAGCCGAGCGTAATGCGTGCGGAACTATGGAACAATCCTACAATTTCGTCAGGCGCTGGTTTTTGGCAAGGCGCAGGGCGCTTGGGAGCTTTAGCCGCCCGTCCGTCCCGTTGCCCGGTCAAAACGCCTTGAAGGTCAGGGTGGTCAGCGTCCGTTCGACCCCATCAATATCGCCGACCTTTTCATTGATATATTTGCCGATATCCTCATCGGCAGGGATGTAAAGTTTCATCAGCAGATCATGTTCACCGCTGGTCGAATACAGTTCCGAATGAAACTCGCGCAGTGCGATGTCCTCTGCCACACGGTAGGTGGTGCCGGGGCGACAACGGATCTGAACAAAAACGCAGGTGGTCATCTTGGCCTCTTTCCCTGATTGCGCCGTCAAGACCACAATCTGCGGCTTTGGTGGAACCGGCGCGGTCAACCATCAGGGGCCACAGAGCCGGTCCCTTTGGCCCGGTGACTGCCCCCCTCGTGCTGCAAGGTGCCACGACCCTTGTTGCGGTTTCAATGGGCAACTCGTCAATTGGCCAGCTTGGCCTGCCCTGTCGTCCGACATGTGGTCCGGCAACCGGCTGCACAACCAAAGCAGAATGAGCCGGGACAGAAACACGACTGAAATGCGCAAACTACGGCCGGGCGATCGATTTCTTCAAAGAAATCGGAACGGAATTTTCGAAAATTCCGGCATCACCCCGCCGCAGCGATTAAGCGAACGGTCATCCCGCCCTGGCGGCCACACCTGATCTGGCTGCTATTGCAACATCATCCCCAGCGCGAGCCGCCGGTCTGTCTGACCTTTGCCGGCAGCAGGCGATGCCGGCGCAGAGCCGCCGGGGCCAGACAGCGGCACTGCGCCGGTCGGGGTCCAGTCGGTTAACATCGCAAGCTTGGGCGCAGATTGTGACCAGCGCGGCAGTTCATCGGCAATTGTCGCGGCCAAAACGCTGGGCCTGTCGCGGTTGACCAACTCCAGTTCCCGCTCGAGTGCGGCAAGGTCCGGGCCGATATCCGCGACACTTTCTTCCAGTTGGTCGTGCCGGTCATCCCAAGCCGCCAATGGCTCCGCGGCTGCAGAGGTGGCTGCGATTGCGGTCGACGGCGGCGCTGCCGGTGGAACTGGCGCAAATGCCTGTGCAGCGACTGTGGGCACCCGCCGTGGCAATGGCTGGATCAGGGTGCGGCGAAGCGGGGCACCCTGCCCGGCCGAATGCGCCGGTGTCGGTGCAATGACCGGCCGGTCGGCCCTGTGGGTCGGCACGCCAGGGTCCGGCATCGATACAGCGGCGGGCGGCACGGGCTTGCGCGGCATCGTCATCCCGACCTGTTGCGGCAGGATCGAGGCCAGCGCCAGGGCGGCCACCATGGTGGGGGGCATATCCAGACCCATGACGCCGTAGAGCTGGGGAATTTCCTCGAAC
>JANOMH010000309.1:0-2481 GCA_031420215.1 Rhodobacterales bacterium
TCGGGGTGGTCTTCGTGATATAACTGATGGGCAATCTGACCCGCCTCGGCATCGACCAAAGAGGTCGGCAACTCAAAGGCCACGGCCTTGTCCAGCGCATCGAGCAGGGCGCGCTTGGCCACGGCGCGGGAAGCACCGGTATATTCGGACTCCAGCCGCTCTGATATCTGGGTTTTCAACGCTTCCAGATCTTCGGCGCCAAATTGTTTGGCCAGATCATCATTCACTTCGGCAGGTTTGGGTTCCTTGACCGATTTGATCGTGCAGGAAAACACCGCCGGTTTGCCGGCGAGATTGGCAGCCTGATAGTTTTCCGGGAAAGTGACCTCGACATCACGCTCGTCGCCGACCTTGACGCCAACCAGACCAGCCTCGAAACCGGGGATGAAGGAATTCGACCCCAGAACCAGCGGGTAATCGGTGGCTGTGCCGCCCTCGAACGCTTCGCCGTCGACTTTGCCGACGAAATCAATGATCACCTGATCGCCGTCCTTGGCTTTGGAACCTTTCTTGCGGTCCTCAAAGTTCTTGGCGGTGCCAGCCAGATTGTCCAGCGCTTCGGTCACAGCCGCTTCGTCCGCCTTGACCATCAGCCGGGTCAGCTTGATCTTGTCAAACGATACATCCGGCACGGCGGGCAGTTTTTCGTAAGTGACAGACACGTCAACATCTTCGCCTTCTTTCCAGGCCGGATTGGTCATCTTGACCTCGGGCTGGCCGGCGGGGCGGTCGCCGGTGCTGTCCATGTGGCTGCTCAATGCGCCATCAATGGTTTCCTGCAAGGCTTCGCCCAGCAGGCGCGGGCCATATTGTTTGCGCAGCAGGGCCATCGGCACCTTGCCTTTGCGAAAGCCCTTCATCGCAATCTCGGGCTGGGCTTCGGCCAGCTTTTCCTTGACCTTTGCATCCAGTTCAGAGGCTGGCAGGGTAATGGAATAGCCGCGCTTGAGGCCTTCGTTCAGGGTCTCGGTGACCTGCATGTTATATCCTTCATTCATCAAACCTTGGTGCGGGTGAAGGGACTCGAACCCCCACGCCTTGCGGCGCCAGAACCTAAATCTGGTGCGTCTACCAGTTCCGCCACACCCGCAAACTCTGAAGGGGACAAACGATCTGCCCCCAAAGTTGGGCGCTGTCTAGCAAAGAGCGACAGCCGACGCGAGTGCAAAAGTTGCGGGCCTGCGGCCATATATTCAGAACTTCGCAGAAAAAGCCTGCTGTTAACTTTTTGTTGACACAATCTGCTGGTGATCCTGCCGTCGACACGGGACAGACGGGGGGAAAACGCAATGCAGATGGGAACAAAAATCCGGGCCGCCGCCGAAGTGGCAGCGCCGACCAATCTTGGCGGTCTTTGCGCCGGGTCGATTGTTCTGACACTGGATGGCGAACTGCCGGTAGAACATCTGTCGTTCGGCGACCGCATCGTCAGCCGCACCAGCGGCACCGCCATACTGCGCGACATTCTGGTGACCGAGGTCATGATGACCCCGATCCGGATCAAAGCCGGATCATTGGGCCATACCCGCCCGGACCGCGACATGCTGGTCTCGCCCGAGGCGCAACTCCACATCCGCGACTGGCGCGCCGAAGCCCTGTTCGGCACCCCCTCTGCCATGGTCCCTGCCCGCCGGTTGATTGATGGCGAGTTTGTGGCCGAAGAAACCACCCGCGTCGTGACCCTGTTCACCCTGGTGTTTGACCGGGCGCAGGTGATCTATGCCGACGGTATGGAAATCGGCGCCGGGGTTTGATCTCGCGGACGCGCTAAAGCGCGACACCTTTGGTATTGCGCCGCGCAAAGAGCGCGTCGCCGGTGCCTCCGGCGGGGATATTTTTGGCCAAAAGAATGCGGAAAAAGGGGGCTAGAGCCCCAGCGCCCGGAACACCTTTGGCAATTCCTCAGGAAGGTCTTCGGCAATCAGGCCGGGGCCGAAACTGCGCGCTGCTTCGACATGCAGCCAGGCGGCGGTTTCTGCGGCTTGCAGCGGTTGAAACCCACGCGCCAGCAACCCGGTGATGAACCCCGCCAGCACATCGCCCGATCCGGCTGTGGCCAGACAGGGGGCCGCCCGGTCATACTGTGCTGAATTGATCGAACAGCGCCCGGTGGGGTCGGCGATGACGGTATCCGGGCCTTTGTAGAGCACGGTGCACCCCGCCCGTTTGGCCGCCTCGCGTGTGGCGTCGACCTTGGAATAGGCGGGCCCGGTGGTGGCGGGGGCGTCGAGTTTGGCGGCGATATCCGGGAACAGGCGGCCGAATTCCCCGGCATGGGGGGTAAGGACGCAGGTCGGGTGCAGGGCGGCGAACAGGTCAGGGTGGCGCGACAGGATCGTCAGGGCGTCGGCGTCGAGGACGGTGGGGCGATTGTCTAGAGTGGCCGCGCTTTTCATCAAGGCCGCCTCCCCCAACCCCACCCCACCTTGGAGGAGGGGCGTCGCTTGTGGCATGTCTTTGTCACCGTCCCGATCCTCCAAG
>JANOMH010000310.1:0-17103 GCA_031420215.1 Rhodobacterales bacterium
CGGGGTGTTCCGCGCCCCTGCCGGGATCGTCGCCAATCTGCGCGGTGTGGCCGACCTCGACTATCGGCTGACCGACCCTGAAAACGGCATTTTGAATCCCCAGGGGCTGAATGCGATCCGGGTGTTTGACAATATCGGCACCGTGGTCTGGGGTGCCCGCACGCTGCTTGGGGCAAATGTGTTTTCGCCCGACTGGCGCTATGTCCCGGTGCGCCGGACCGCGCTGAATATCGAAGCCTCGCTGCTGCGCGGCCTGCAATTCGCGGTCTTTGCCCCGAATGACGAACCGCTGTGGGGCGAAATCCGGCTGGCGGCCAGTTCATTCATGAGCCGGCTGTTCCGCCAGGGTGCGTTTCAGGGGGCCAGCCCCCGCGATGCGTTTTTCGTGAAATGTGACGCCGAGACCAATCCGCAGTCGGATATCGACCTGGGCATCGTCAATGTCATCGTCGGTTTCGCCCCGCTGAAACCGGCGGAATTCGTCGTGCTAAGCCTGCAATTGATGAACCTGCAAGCCGAGAGTTAAAGCGCATTCCCAAAAGTGCGAAGCGGTTCTTGGAATGAAATGCGCGATAAAACAAAAGGTTAAAGCGGCACTGATAGCCCAGATCAAACGGACTTCAAGGAGAGATCATGCCACGTTTCACTGTAAATGCCCAACGGTTCGACCCCTACAAAGACTTCCGCTTTCAGGTGTCGATAGATGGCAAACCTGTCGCAGGGCTGTCCAAAGTATCGGCCCTGATGCGCACCACCAGCGTTGTCGAATTCCGCGAAGGCGGCGATCCGGCGACCCCGCGCAAGATGCCGGGCCAGACCACATTTGCCGCGATCACGCTGGAGCGCGGGGTCACCCATGACACCACATTCCTGCGCTGGGCCAACAAGGTCTGGAACTTTGGTGCCGGGCCGGGGGCGGAAAGTTCGCTGCGCGACTTCCGCAAGGACATCATCCTGAACTTCTTTAACGAGGCCGGGCAACTGGCCTTGTCCTATAAAATCTACCGGGCCTGGGTCAGCGAATTCAAGACCTTGCCCGATCTTGATGCCTCGTCCTCGGGCACGGCAATCCAGTCGATCAAGCTGGAACATGAAGGCTGGGAAATTGATCTGGACGTGCCCGAACCGCAGGAGATTTCGTATGAGGAGCCGGCAGCGTGACACGCATGGGCGATCAGGCGCTGCTTGACCTGTGGGAACGGCTGGAGGTTGCCGCCCCGGTGTTGCGCCCGGCCGAATTGCTGGACGGGTTGCGGGTGTGGATCGGCGATGCCGCCGCCGAATCCGCTGCGACGCTGCCGGTGGGTCACCGCGACCGCGCCCTGATCGACCTGCGTGCCCGGCTGTTCGGGCCGGATATGCACTGCTCAACGGTTTGCGATCATTGCGGCGCGCGGATCGATCTGGCCTTTGACCTGACCGCGCTGCCCTCTGCCCCGCCGGAAAGCCCTGCCCGCATTGCCATTGGTGAAAGTGCTTTGCGGCTGCGTCTGCCCAGCACTGATGATCTGGCTTATGTGCTGGGTCTGCCGGCAACAATCCGCCCGGCGGCCCTGATCCGGCGTTGCGCGCTTGATCCCTTGCCCGACCCCTTGCCTTTGGCCCTGATCGAGGCCGCGTCGGATGCACTCGCCAGTGCCGATCCGGATGCGGAAATCGAATTGGCCACCGCCTGCCCGGAGTGTGGCACAGCTCAGGCGGTGATTTTTGATATCGGTCTGTGTCTGTGGGACGATCTGACCCGCGCCGCCCGCCGTTTGATCCGCGAGGTGCATCATCTGGCCCGCGCCTATGGCTGGAACGAGGCCGAGGTGCTGGCCATCCCGCGCAGGCGGCGGTTGGAGTATTTATTGGTGGGGAGCAATTGACAGATGTTCCTGAACCGTCTGATCGCGCGCGCCGCAGGCACCGCACCGGTGCTGAAAAACGCGCCCCCTTTGGCCCAGGAGCTTGCCGATCCGACCTGGGGGCCGGTGCCCAAGCCCGAGGCGGCCGGGCCCGAAGTGACCGGGCCCGAGGTGACAGAGCCTGAAGTGGCTGCTCTGTTGCCGACCCACCGACCGCAAGCCCCCCGCCCACGCGCCCCAAAAACCGCCAGTGCAGCGCCCCTTGCTTTTCCCCCGTCAACGCCAGCTTTGCCACAAAACCCGCCCAAAACTCTGCAGGCAGGGGCTTTGCCCGTCATGGCCACGCCCCGCTTGGCCCCGGTTGACCGACCGGCAGTGCCCTTGGCCGCGCCAAAACCCCGCCCGGTCCCGCCGGTGTCGCAAGACATTGGCCCAGCGCCGGCAACGACCCCCCAAAGCCAGGTTCCACCCAAGGTCAACGCCCCGCCAGACCCCTCCAAGCAACCCCGCAGTTTGCCGGTTGTGACCGCCCGGCCAATGCTGTCCGGGCCGGGCCCAACAGCCCCCGAACCTGCCGCCCGCGCCCCGGATCTGCCTGACCAACTAGAGGTCCATATCGACATTGGCCGCCTTGACCTTGTCTCGCCCCAACAGCCCCGCACCCGCCCTGCACCCCCAAAGCGCGCAGGCCGGCCGGGGCCAAGCCTGACGCTGGAAGCTTACCTTGACCAACGCAGGGGGGACCGCAGATGAGCAGCGCCCTTGCCATTGCCGGCGTCACCCAGGTTCTGCGCGATCTGCTGAATGACGGTATCGTTGATAATGACGTGGCAGCGGCGGTGGGGGCTGCGATATCGATCCGCGCGCTGCCGCCTGACCGGCTGCAATCGCTGGTCACCGATACCACGCCTGCGCTGAACATGTTCCTGCACCGGGTCACGCCCAACACCGGCTGGGCCAATCAGGACCTGCCGGGCCGGGATGCACGCGGCACCCGGTTGCGCCGCCCGCTGTTAGCGCTGGACCTGCACTATCTGCTGACCGCCTTTGGCTATGACGATCTGCATGGCGAAATTCTGCTCGGCTATGCGATGCGCACTCTGCATGAAAATCCAGTGCTCAGCCGGGCGCAGATAACCCGCGCGCTGAACCCCGTCCCGCCACTGAACGGCGGCTTTCCCCCGGCGCTTGAGGCGCTGGACCGCTCCGGGCTGGCTGATCAGATTGAGCAGGTCAAGATCACCGCCGATTACCTGTCCACCGAGGAGATGACCCGGATCTGGTCGGCAATGCTGACCCAGTATCGCCCGACTACGGCCTATCAGGTGACCGTGGTGCTGATGGAAAGCGAAGTGCCCACCCGCACTCCGCGCCCGGTGCTGACCATCGGGCCGGATAATCGTGGGGCACTGGTCAGCCCCAGCATGTTGTCGCCCTTGCCGGTGATTAGCCGGGTCATATTGCCAGCCCGTCAGCCGAGTATCAGGCTGGGCGAAAGCTTTGTGGTCGAGGGCCGCAATCTGAACGGGGTGACGGTGCAGGGCCGGTTGCGCCATGCAAGGCTGGCAGTGCCGCTTGTGCTGAACCCCGATCCGGGCGGCACGGCGTCGGTCGTGGGCTTTACGATTGCCAACACGCCCGCCAATGCGGCGGCTTTTGCGGCGGGGCCCGTGCAGATCAGTCTGCTGGTCCAGCGTGTGGGCGAACCAGCCCCGCGTGAAACCAACGGCTGGCCGCTGATGCTGGCCCCGCTGCCCGATTTTGCCACGGCGACTGTCGTTAACGCGGCGGGGCAGGTGACCATTGACCTGCCAGTGCGGCCCGCACTGCGCGACGGGCAAGAGGTGACGCTGGTGGTGGGCGATGCCACGGCTCCGGCCTTGCCACTTGGCGCGCCCACTTCTTTGATGCCAAGTTTTGTGTTTGAGAGGCTGGCCCCCGGCACCTATCCCGCATGGCTGCGGGTCGACGGCGTGGACAGCTGGTTCATTCTGCGTCACCTGCCCCCCATTGCCCCGGATTTTGCCCCCCGCCCGCCCGCCTTTGATCCGGCGGCCAGTCTGGTGGTGCCGGTATGAACGCGCCGCTGACTGACCCCCATGCCGCCCATCTGGCCCGCTTGCGGGTGATGTGCATGGCCTTGCGCGACAGGCTGGCGGCAACTCCGGCGCATCTGGGCCTGACGGCGGTCAATCCCGGCCCGGTTGGTGGGCTGGAGTTGCCGCCAATGCTGGCCGTCGTGACCGACCGTTTTGGGTTGACGGTGTTTGAGGCCGAGTTGTTGGCGCTGGCGCTGGCGGTTGAGATTGATCCCGCAACTGCCGAGGCGGTGCGCGCGGTGCAGCCCGGTCGCGATCCGCGTCCCAGCTTTGGCCTTGGCTTTGCTCTGCTGGCCGCACCGCATTGGTCCGCTCTGTCACCTGAACGCCCGTTGCTGCGCTGGCAATTGTTGCGCGCTGAACCGGCGGCGCTGTTGGTTGATGCACCGCTGACGCTTGATCCGCGCCTGATGCTGGCGCTGATCGGGGCGGGCAGTGCTGATCCGGCGCTGGCCCGGTTTGGCCGGCAATTGGACCGGGCCGGGCAGCTGACCGGGGCGCAGCGGGAAGTTGCTGCGGCTATTGCCGCCCAGCTCAACAAGGGCGCGGCGCAATTGTCCGGCGGCACCCCCAAGGACCGCGAGGCGATTGTGCGCCATGCGGGTGGTCTGGGTCAGCGCACCGTCTGGCGTTTTGGTCAGGATGTGCCGTCTGATCCCGATGGCAGGTTGCGGCTTGCCCGGCTGATCGAACGGGAATCGGTGCTGACCGGAATGGTGCCTTTGCTGGATGCTGTCGCGGCCCCGCAAGTGGTGCAACTGGCCTGCATTCTGGATGCGCCGTTTGTGTTGTCGGTCACCGAACCCAGTCTGGCGCTGGACCAGCCGCTACCGGTGTTCGAGGCCCCGCAGATGGATTTTGCCGCCCGCCGGGTGCTGTGGCAGGCGGTTGCCGGGGCGCTGCCGGGTGATGATCTGGACCGGCTTGCGCATGATTTCGCGCTGGACGCGCAGGGGATTGCCGGGATTGGCGGGCTTTGCACCACCTTGCCCGAAATGCGCAAGCAGGCCCGCAGTCATTGCCGGACTGAAACCGGCGGCCTTGCCACCCGGCGTATTCCGCGTGCGGGCTGGGCCGATCTGGCCTTGCGCCCGGCACAGCAGGCGGCGCTTGCGGCGATTGTTGACCGGGTCCGCCAGCAACCACGCGTTCTGCACCATTGGGGCTATGGCCGCGCGTCTGGCCGGGGCAGTGGGGTGACCGCACTGTTCGCGGGCCCCAGTGGCACCGGCAAAACGCTGGCCGCTGAAGTGATCGCCACCGCCCTTGACCTTGATCTGTTGCATGTCGATCTCAGCTGTGTGGTCAGCAAATGGCTGGGCGAAACCGAAAAGAACCTTGACCGGATCTTTGCGCTGGCAGAACGCGGCGGGGCGGTGCTGCTGTTTGACGAGGCTGACGCGCTGTTTGGCAAGCGCAGCGAGGTCAAGGACAGCCGCGACCGCTATGCCAATCTGGAAGTCAGCTTTCTGCTGCAACGGATCGAGGCGTTCACCGGGCTGGCTTTGCTGACCACCAATCAGCAGACCGCGCTGGACGAGGCATTCCTGCGCCGGATCAATGTGGTGGTGCATTTTCCGTTCCCGGATGCCGACCAGCGCCGCGATATCTGGACCCGGACCCAGCCTGCCCGCGCCCCGCTGCAGGGATATGACCCGGCCAGCCTGTCGCAGATCGCAGCATCGGGCGGTGAAATCCGGAACATGGCGCTGGGTGCGGCCTTTGCTGCTGCGGCGCGCGGGGCGGATGCGATTGATATGGCCGATCTTCAGGCGGCGGCGGATGTGGAACTGGCCAAGCTCAGCCGCCCCCGGTCGGCCCCCCGTTCCACCATTACCGGGCGCGGGGGCAAGTCATGAAACAGGTTATCACCTTGCGGATCGACCGGCTGCGGCTGGACCGCGCTGCCGCCGGGTTGACCGCAGGCTTTGCCCAGGAATTAGAGCAGGCGGTGCGAGTGGCGGTCATGGCGCGGCGGTCCGGGGCCTTGCCGGACTGGCCAGTCACGACCCGCCCCGCGCTGCGCCGGGCGGCGGAAACAGTGGCGGCCCGGATCCCCGCTGCCGACCCAAAGGCCGCGCCATGACCCATGTCCCCGCCCCAATGGTTCAAGCCCCAGAACAAGCGGTCAGCGTCGGCCGCACCACTGCCCCCGAGGAAAGCCGCGCCGACCGCGACGCCGGGGCTGCGACTGACCGGATGGGTCTGGGCTATGCGCGGGGCACGGCGGCCAGCGATCCGCTGGGTGGCATAGCGGCACCCCCTGCGGCACTGCAGGCAACTGCGGGCGGCGGCAGGCCCTTGGCCGACCCGGTCAGGTCCGGCATGGAACAAGGGTTTGGCCGCAGCTTTGGGCAGGTCCGCATTCATGATGGCCCCGCAGCTGCAAAGGGCGCGCAGGCGGTTGGGGCCGATGCGTTTACGCTGGGGTCAGACATCGTGTTTGCCAAAGGCGCCTATCAGCCCGACAGCCACCCCGGTGCGGCACTGCTGTCGCATGAACTGGCCCATACGCTGTCCCCCGAAGCCACACCTACACTCCGGCGCGGGGTTGGATTTTTTGAAGATGTCGCCCGGTTTTTCGGCCATGGCAGTTTTTCCGAGGCAGAGCTGAAGGACTACCTCAATAAGCTCAGTGGCAAAAATCCCACTGGCAAGCCGGGCGAAGATAGCGGCGCGATCGAGGGAGATTTTGACGGCGATAACAAGGCCCGTGCCGTCGTCGAATCAGATATGCACAATGACCAGCCGGTGCGGGTCCGAAGTCTGCTGATCAAGGAAATGCTGGATGGATGGGTCAGCGAAGCGGATGAAGAAGCGGTGATCGTGATCCTTGAGGAAGCCGCCGAGGACAACATGGGCGACTTTTTCGAGATTGTTGAAAGTGTCGGGTCGGACAAGCTGCAAAGCGATCTGACCGGCAAGGAATATGACACGTTCATGGAATTGCTGGGCGAATTGCGCGACACCGAGCCGGTGCCAGCGGTGCCGCTGGACTGGAAGGTCAACTATACAATCTCGGGCGCACCCAATGCGATGCCCGGCAAACAGGGGCTGCTGCTGAATTCGCTGGGGTTCCAGACGATGGATGGCAAGAGCACGCCCTTGGCCAGCGACAGCAGTGTGACCACGGATGGGCAGGAGATCGGCTCGAACATCCCGCATCCGCGCAACGAGGGGGGCGAGCTGTCAATCGACGCCGCCCCAGGCCGGATCGAGGGGGACAAGGTTATTCCCGATGCCACTGGCATGCAGCAGGCCAAGACCACCTATCCGGTGATCAGCCATTCCTATGACACCGCCGAGGTGCTGGTGGACCTGTTTTATGGCGAACGGGTGGGAAAGGTCGATATAGAAAGCACTGCAAATTCTGAGGGCACAGTGGGCGGCACTCACACAACCCACACCGAAGGTAAGTCAACCGTGCATACCACGGGCGACAATACGACCGACTCAGCCACTGTCGGAGTGAAGCAGGGTGCCACGAAGGGCAGGGCGGTGACCGTGAAAAAGGGCGCCGCTGTCCGACAGGGCAAAGAGGATAAGCAGGTCGATCTGAAAACCAAGAAAGATGAAACCAGTGATGTGGACCTGAATAAAAAGATTGACACCAAGGACACGGTTGATCTGACCGCCAACACTACCGGCACCAATACCACCACCGGCGATATCACCGTCGACCTGAACGACATCACCTTTGACGCCGACGTCAGCACGGCGATCAAAGGCACCGTCGATGTCAGCAAAGGCGAAACATCCTGGACCCGCAAGCTGGTCGATCTGACCGAACCGATCCGCCGCAAGATTGTCGACAAAGTGCTCAAACGCTACCTCGGACCGGGCTCTGGCCCGGCGACTGAGGGCGTTGAATGGATCATTGATCAGCTGGTCGGCAATCCGCCCGACTGGACCGTCACGGTCGATCTGACCAACAAGGGAACGGTCAAGGGTTCGGTGTCTGGCAATGTGACGGCCAAGTGGAAAGAAGTTCAGAAGATCAACACCAAGACCGAGACCGATGGAACCATCAAAAGGGAAGGCACCGAGCAGGAGCAAGGCAAGATCAGGACACAAGGCAGTGGATCGGTACAAGGCAATGAAAAGACTGACAAAGTCGAGATCGAGCAATCTGCAGGTGTTGATCAGACTGCGTCGGAGGGTGCCAGCTTGGAAGTGAACAGAGAAAAGACCAGAGCCAATACCACGATCGACGAAACGGCAAAGGGCGATTTTCAATCGGACAGCACAACTATTCTGGACGAAAAGCATAAATTCGAGACCAAAACCAAAGGCACCGAAACCCCGAACTATGTCGCTTTTTTCGAGCGTGCCGACCTGCGGGTCCGGCTGACCGGGGAAAAGGGCCGCTACAATCAGACTTCTGAACCCGGTCAGCGGGGCGGCGGTGGCACGGATCGGCCGACCCAGCAGAAGGGCGGCCAGCCATGACCCTGTCCACTGCCCCCCGCCTGCTCAAAGCCGCCCTGGCCGTGGTCGACCCTCACACCGGATCGATCCGGCAAGTGATCCCGTTTCAGTTCAACCCCGAACGGCTGTCGCGCACGATCACTGCCCGCGATATCGACCCCGAGGGCGACCCGATGCAACTGGTGCGGCTGTCTGGCCCGCCGCGCGAAAGTCTGTCCTTCGAGGCGATCATGGATGCGACGGATGCGCTGGATCAGGGCGGTAGCGCCGAGGTGCAATCGGGCCTTGCGCCCCGGCTGGCGGCACTGGAAATGCTGATCTCGCCCACCTCCAAAGCCTTGATCGACGCCGACAAACTGGCGGATGCAGGCGCGTTGGAGCTGTTGCCCGCCCCGCCCGCGCTGACCCTGCTGATCTGGAATGCCAACCGGGTGCAGCCCGTCCGCCTGCGCGATCTGTCGATTGAAGAGGAATTGTTCGACCAGAACCTGAACCCGCTGCGCGCCCGGCTGACCCTGACGGTTGAAGTGCTCAGTTCCGACGACCTTGGGGTCGGGACCAAGGGTGGCGGCGTGTATCTGGCCGCATTGGCCGGGCAGGAACGGCTGGCCGCGTCGTTCAAACCTGTCACCTCCAACACCCCGGCACCGGAGTCGATCTGATGGTCCAACAATCCGACATGCTCGCCGCCCTGCTCGCCGCCCCGCCCGAGGCACAGACCCGTTATCCGGTCAATTCGCGCTATTACGGTTTGCCGGCCCGGACCCGGATTTTGGCCGATGGGCGCGAGGCCACCTATCTGGTGCCGCGTATCCTGCCGGACCCGGCGGCGATGACCCTGTTGGCCGTGCATGTCGTCGCCCCGTTGGAGCGGACCGATACGCTGGCGGCGCGCTATTTCGGCGACCCGTTGACTAACTGGCGGATAGCGGACGCGAACGGGCGCGGCATTCCCGACGAGCTGACCACAACCCCCGGCCGCAGGTTGCGGATTGCTATAGCGGAAGGAGGCGGCACATGATCGCCACAGCCAACCTTGAGCTGTGGATTGGCCCGGCGGTGCCGGTCAAAGCCTCGCGCCAAGTGATCGAGGCGGTGCAGTCGGTGACGGTGATCAATTCCGCCAACGGCCCGGATGCGTTTCAGATTTCGTTTGAATTGTCGAACCAGTCACCCTTGCATACGTTGTTTCTGCTGGCGGGCGGGGCGGCCCTGCCACTGATGCGCATCGTGATTGCCGTTCGGGTGAATGGCAAACGGGACATCCTGATTGACGGCGTGGTGACGCATCAGCAGGTCAAGGAATCCAAAACACCGGGCAAATCGATTCTGTCGGTGACTGGTGAAGATCTGACGAAAGTGATGGATTACATCGACTTTTCGTTCATGCAGTATCCGGCGATGCCGGATTTCGCCCGTGTTACCCTTATTCTGGCGAAATATGCGGTGCTGGGGATAATCCCCAATGTCCTGCCGAGCCCGCTGATCGACGTGCCGATCCCGATCCGGCGCATCCCGTCGCATGATGGCAAAGATCTGGGCTATATCCGCAAACTGGCCGACCGGGTTGGCTATGTGTTCTATATCGACACCACGGACGAGGTTGGCGTGACCCGCGCCTATTGGGGGCCGAAAATCCGGGCGGGGCAGGATCAGGACGCCCTGTCGCTGGATTTCCGCGCCCGGCGCAATGTCGAGACGTTGAGTTTTCAGTATAACAGCGAACAGGCGACCTTGCCGATCGTGCTGATCCAGAATCAGGAAACCAAGGTGATCGTCCCGGTCCCGGTGCCGAATCTGACAGCCATTTTTGACCCGCTGGCTTTGATCCCCGCGATCCCCAAGAATGTCGAGCCCATCCCCCAGACCGCAAAATACAACCCGGTGCAGGCGGCCCTGATCGGACTTGCCGTGGCGGCCAAGAAATCCGAGGCGGCCAAGGCCACGGGCAAGCTGGATGTGCGCACTTATGGCAGGCTGCTCAAGGCGCGCCGTCCGGTGGGGGTGCGCGGTGCGGGCGTGTCGTTCAATGGCCGCTGGTATGTTGAACAAACCACATCGGTGATGCAACCCGGCAGCTTTACCCAGGATTTCGTCCTCAGCCGGGATGGCCTGGTGTCGGCGGTGGACAGGGTGGTGGCGTGATGGACGAGAATAAATTCCTCGGCAAATATCGCGGGCTGGTGGAATCCAATGCCGACCCTGAATTCATTGGCAAAATCCGGGTGATGGTGCCCGATGTTTTTGGTCCGGGGGTCGCCCATTGGGCGATGCCATGTGTCCCCTCGGGCGGGATCAATTCCGGCATTCTGGCGGTGCCGCTTCCCGGATCGAACGTCTGGGTCGAGTTTGAACAGGGCGACAAGGATTACCCGATATGGGTCGGCTGTTTCTGGGGCACCGCCGCCGAATTGCCGCTGCTGACCAATACCGCCAAACAACCGATCCCGGCGATTACGCTGCAGACCCCGCTGAAACACGGGATCGTCATTTCGGATGCGCTGGGGCCGATGGGTGTGGGTGGGATCGTGCTGCAAAGTGCGACCGGGGCCACGATTGCGGTGAATGATACCGGGATTTTCATCAACAACGGCAAGGGTGCGCAGATTACGCTGATCGGCCCGACGGTCGATGTGAACCTCGGCGCGTTGACGGTGACATGATGCCGGGGCCGCTTTTGCATCTGGGGGCGACGGTGCTGTGTGCCCATGGCGGGCAGGCGATGCCGACCGTGACCAGCCCGCGGGTTCTGGTCAGCGGCCAGCCGGTGGCGCTGGTGACCGGGCCTTATACTGTGGCCGGCTGTGTGCTGCCGCCGCCGCCTGCGGCCAACGGCCCCTGCGTGACGGCGATGTTCGTGACCAGCGCTTTGCGGGTGCTGTCGCTGGCCCAGCCGGTTTTGTTGATCGACAGTCAGGCGATTTGTGCGCCCACCGGCACTCCGCTGATCCCCGCCGTGGTCCAACCCCGCGTCATAGGAATGTAAGCCATGCCCGACATCGCCTTTCCCTACCGCATCGACGCAAGGGGCCGCACCGCCGAAACCCCCTACGCAACCCATATCCGGGATCTTATCGAGGCATTGCTGTTCACCACCCCCGGCGAGCGGGTGATGCGCCCCACCTTTGGGGCCAATCTGCTGGCCAGCGTCTTTGGCCCCGCTGGCGCCGAACAGGCCGCCGTGCTGAACGTCCTGATCCAGTCGGCGTTGCAGGAACATCTGCGCGATCTGATCGAGGTGCGGGGTGTTGAGGTGACTGCCGATGACACCACCCTGACTGCCCTGGTCAGCTATGACATTCTTGAAACCGGTCAATCCCGCACCGACAGCTTTGAACGGGCTGCACCATGATTTACTTTTGCTGCGATCAGTTCCGTCGTGCCGCTGTCCGGGGCGGGCCGCTGAATGGCATCGATTTTGTCGAGGTGGTCGACCGCGATGCCCCGATCCCGTCATTGCGCCAACGCATCCTGCATGTACATCTGCTGAACGATCCCGCTGCGCTGGTGTTCACCCCCGACCAGATCCGCATCGACGGCGGCGAGCGGATCCGTGATATTCAGGTCCAGTCGGTGACCATGGGGCTTGGACCGCAGACCAATATCGTAGTGGTGCAATTGGACCGCTACGGCGATCACTCGCCCTATTCTGTGCGGCTGGTCCGCTCGGCCCTTGACGCCCGTCCGCCGGTTGATTTCGACCCGATGCTGGCGGCGGCCACGTTTGATTTCAAAGCGGAATGCCCGTCGCCGTTTGATTGCGCGCCGGTCTGCGACTGCGCTGATCCGGCCGATCCGGCCCCGGAAATCGACTACCTCGCCAAGGATTATGAGACGTTGCTGGCTGTCATGCGCGACCGGATGGCGCTGCTCGCCCCGGACTGGACCGAACGCAATGCCGCTGATCCGATGGTCACGGTGCTGGAACTGCTGGCCTATGTCGCCGACCAATTGTCATGGGCGCAGGATGCCGCCCATAACGAAGGGTTTCTGGACCGCTGCCAATCGCGCATCTCGTTGCGCCGACTGGTCCGGCTGGTGGATTACTTCATCGGCGAGGGGGCCAATGCGCGGGTGCATGTGCATCTGGCGGTCAGCGCCGATCTGGCCCCGCTGCTGCCGACCGATCCGGCTGTGGTGCCGCGCGGCACGCCGCTGGTGACGCTGCTGCCCGATGTCGGGGTGACGGTGCCCCATGTGCCGGATGTGCTGGCCGGGGCTGCGGCAATCTACGAAACCATGCATGATCTGCGCGAGTTGTTCGCCGCCCATAACGACATGCCGTTTTACAGTTGGAGCGATCAGCGCTGCTGCCTGCCCAAGGGCGCTGTGCAGGCCACTCTGGCCGGGCATTTCCCCCATTTGCGGGTGGGCGAGACCCTGATCTTTGAGGAAATCATTGGCCCCCGCACCGGCCGCGTGCCAGATGCCGACCCGACCAATCGCCAGCCGGTCAGACTGACCCGGATTCAGGCGTTTGATGGGGCGGCCCCGCTGGTTGACCCGGTGACCGGGGCTCAGGTGACCTGTGTCGAATGGGACGCCGCCGATGCCCTGCAATTCCCGCTGTGTATCTCGGCTGAGACTGATCCAGAGTTTGGGGCGGCGTTTCTGCCGGTGGTGTCGGTCGCGCGGGGCAATATCGTGCTGGCCGATCATGGCCAGACCATTCGGGACGAAGACCTGGGGGCCGTGCCCGCACCCGCGACAAGGCTGGTTATGGCCGGGGCCGGATGTGACAGCTGCGATCCTGCCGCCCCGGTCTTTGCCCCGCCCCGCTTTACCCCGGTTCTGGCCCAACGCCCGGTGACCCATGCCCAGCCGCTTGACCCCGCCGCCCCGGCCGGTCTGGCGCTGCAACAGGATCCCGCCCGCGCCCTGCCGCAAGTCCGGCTGCACAGTCTGCCTGATGGGGCAGATTGGACCGCCTTGCGCGACCTGCTGTCCAGCGCGCCATTCGCCGATGAATTCGTGGTCGAGACCGAAAATGATGGCACCGCGCAACTGCGCTTTGGTGATGACATCAACGGGCACCGACCCGAACCGGGCACCACATTCAGCGCCACCTACCGCATTGGTTCAGGCCGGGCCGGTGCAATCGGGGCCGACCGGTTGCGCCATATCGCTTTGCCACTGCCGCAGATCACCGGGGTCCGCAACCCGCTGCCCTCGACCGGCGGGGTGGAGCCGGAAACCGCCGCTTCGGTCCGCGCCCGCGCCCCGTTTGCGTTTCGCACCCAGGAACGCGCGGTCACAAGGCAGGATTATGCCGATGTCAGCACCCGCCTGCCCGAAGTGCAGCGGGCCGCCGCGACCTGGGTCCATACCGGCAGCTGGCTGACCGTGTTTGTAGCTGCCGACCGGCTTGGCGGCGGGCCGGTAGATGCGGCCTTTGCCACCCGGCTGGGCGATCATCTGGAACGGTTCCGGCTGGCTGGATATGACCTTGACGTTGATCCGCCGATCTTTGTCCCGCTAGAGGTTGAGCTGTGCATCTGCGTTTTGGCCGGCCATTTCCGGTCAGATGTGCGCCGGGCTGTGTTGCGGATTCTGGGGGCCAGTGTCGCTCCAGACGGCACGCCCGGATTTTTCAATCCTGACCGCCAAAGCTTTGGCCAGACGGTCTGGCTTAGCCCGATCATCGCCGCCGTACAGGCCGTGCCCGGTGTGCAATCGGTCCGGGCAAAGCAGTTCCGGCGGCTTGGGGACACCGGCCCCGGCGGGTTGGAAGATGAATTCCTGGAGTTTGACCGGCTGGAAATTGCGCAACTGGATAATGATCCGAATTTCCCGGAACATGGCCAGCTGCTGCTGAATCTGTCAGGGGGGGTGTGACATGGCGTGCCAAGGGCAGGACTGTGGGTGTGGCTGCTGCGAGGGAACCTCTGCCCGCGCCCCGGTTTTGCCGGACAACGCGCCGTTGCTGCCCGCAGTTGCCTATCGATCCGGCGATTGGCGGACGTTCCGCGACACGATGCTGGCCCGGCTGGGGTCCGCCGACGCGGGGGTCTTGGCCGGTCTGTCCACCCGCGATGCACAGGATCCGACCATCGCGCTGATCGACGCCTGGGCGGTGACCGGCGATACCTTAAGCTTTTATAACGAACGGCTGCTGTCTGAATCCCTGCTGCGCACCGCCGAAGAACCGGATTCACTGCATCAGCTGGCCCGCCTGATCGGCTACCAACCCGGCCCCGGTGTGGCGGCGGGGGCTGATATCGTCTTTACCATGGACCCCGCCATTGGGGCGCCGACCAGGGTTCAGCTGGAACCGGGGATCAAGATCCAGTCCACCCCGGGCCCGAACGAAACCGCCGTGATCTACGAGACAACCGCCGCAATTGCCGCCCGCCCGGCGTGGAACGCGCTGCGCCCGCGTCTGGACATGCCCCATGCCCTTGGCGCCGCCACAACCGTCTTGTGGGTCGAGGGCAGCGGCTTGGCGGCGGCGGCAGGCGATGCGGTGCTCTATGCCGCATCGGGCGGGCCGTTTTTCGCAACTGTGACCCGTGTCGAACGCCGCCCCGGTGACCGCAGCGCCGATCCCGACGCGCGGGACTTTACGCTGCTGTATGTGCGTCCGCTAACCCAGGCGGCGCTGCATGACGACAGCCTGACAGTGCTGGCCGCAACCATCGCCCCGCCCGAGCCAGCGGCATCCTACCTGAACCGGGTGATCGAAGCCGGGGCTTTGGCCGCCGAATTGCTCGCCGCCAGTCATGACGAGGACAAGGTTTTTGCCGTCTTTGGCACTGCCAAGGCAACAGCGCCGCTGGTCACGCTGTTTCGCGCCCGCGCCCCGATCTTTGGTCACAGCGCCCCGCCGTTTGAAAACCTGCCCCTGGCGCTGACCGGATCGGTGCCGAACTATGAGGTCGATGACGGGGTGGTGGTCGCAAATGGCACGATCACAGGGCCATTCTCGGGCCAATCCGGCGAATGGGCGGATGGGACATTGGATGTGCTGGACGACGCCGGTGATGGCACCACCTTTCTGGAAGGGGCGCAACCGTTGCTGGCCGTGGGCAGCACGGTGATCCTGCGTGACGGCGAGGATTGGGCGGCTTATCTGGCGGTTGAGGTGGCCGAAACCTCGGTCTCGCGGTTTTCCATCTCGGGGAAAGCCACACAACTGCGGCTGTCCTCGGATGCGGGTTTCGACACCCTGTCGACCCGGGGGACCACCGCCTATTTCGCCGCCGAAACCCTGAGCCTTGCGCGGCCCCCGCTGACAAACGCTGTGACCGATGGCTCTGCGGCCCTGCTCGAATTACAAACCTATGCGCCCGGCCTGCAAACCGGCCAACGCATCGCGATCACCGGCAACCGGCTGGGCGACGCACTGGCGGTGACCACCCATATGGCAACGCTGGATGAAGTAGAGCATGATTTCCATCTGGGCGGCGCGACCCTGATCCGGTTTTCGCCCGCATTGCCAGTGGCTTATGTTCGATCCACGGTGCGGATCAACGCCAATGTTGCAGCTGCCACGCATGGGGAAAGCGTTGCCGAATTGCTGGGCAATGGCGATGCCACGGTGCCGTTTCTGACCGCCAGCCTGAAACAGGGGCCACAGACCCATGTGACTGACACCAGTGCGGCAGGCACCGCGGCAACGCTGGAAGTCCGGGTCAATGACCTGCGCTGGGACCGCCTGCCCAATCTGTTGGCAGCGGGGCCGAAGGACCGGGTTTATACGACCACGATTGACGCTGCAGGCAAGACCTCGATCCGGTTCGGCGATGGCATCACCGGGGCGCGACCGCCCACGGGCAAACAGAACCTGCGCGCCCGGTATCGCAAGGGGCTGGGGCTGGGTGGCCGGGTCAGCGCGGGGGCGCTGAACATCCTGATGAGCCGCCCTTTGGGGCTGACCGGGGCGATCAACCCACTGCCATCGTCTGGTGGGGCCGACCCCGAGGATGTGACCGCGATCCGCGCCAATGCGCCTCTGACCGTGCGCACGCTGGACCGGGCGGTGTCGGCCATTGATTATCAGGATTTCGCCCAAGGCTACGCCGGGATCGCCAAGGCCGAGGCGCGGCTGCTGGCCAATGGGCTGGCCGAGATTGTGCATCTGACGGTCGCAGGCGAAGGCGGCGAGCAGGTTTTGCCGGGTGCGGCCCTGTTTGACGGGCTTGCGGGCGCGATTGCGGCAGGGTCGGATCCCTATCGCAAAGTGCTGATCTCGACCTATCGGCCTGCCACATTCCGGCTGGGCGCGCGGGTCAGGATTGATCCGGCCTATCTGCCCGCCCTTGTTCTACAAGCGGTCGAGGCGCAGTTGCGTGTCAGCTTTGGCTTTGCCGCCCGGGCGTTTTCGCAAACTGTCTGGATGTCCGAAATTGTGGCCGCCATGCATCAGGTTGCCGGGGTTATCGCGGTCGATATGACCCAGCTTTACCGCGAGCTTGATCCCGACGGCCTGCCTTTGCCGGTGGCCAATCTGCCCGGCATCACGGCGCAGACCATGCGGCTGTTGCCCGATGGCATGGCGCTTGGGGCCGAACTGCTGACCCTGCATCCCGGTCCCTTAAGTAACCTGCAGGAGTTGACATGACCCTGTTTTCCGCCCCCCAGATCTATGCCCGGCTGCCCGCCATCCTGCGCCTGCGCGACGGCGAATCCGATGGGGCGCTGAAGTCGCTCGTCGATATCCTCGGGCTGCAATCGAGCATATTGGAAGAAGATATCCGGCGGCTTTATGATGATCAGTTCATTGAAACCTG
>JANOMH010000311.1:0-2060 GCA_031420215.1 Rhodobacterales bacterium
GAAGGTCACATTGGGCGCGAAATAAACCTGATTGAGGTGCGCCGGATCGAGGAAGCCAAAGGCACCCGGATACCCGGCACCGACGCCGGAATACCCGCCCGACAGATACCCCAGATACTGCATGATCGCGACTGTTGTTCCGACCTGCTCTGGTGCGCCGGGCACTGCGCCGCCGTCAATTGTGATGCCAAGTTCGCGCTCGATGATCAGTTTGGAGTATTCGAACTGGAACTGAAACGACGCTTTCAGGATTTCACGGTCGAGATCGCCCAGCGTTGCGGGGTTCACAGCGAGCGGGTTGCGCGGGTCGGTCAGGGCCAAGGCTGCCGTCAGCCGGTCTTGGGTCTGGGCCAAAGTCAGGTTCTGCAGCTGGGTTTTCAGTGCGCCCGGGCTCAGGCTGGTCAACCATGCCTGACGTTGGGTTTCGGTAAAGGTCGTCGGCAACAGTAGATTGGTGTTCGCCGGATGGGTATAGGAATGGGTCCCGATCTCGTTGCCCATGGCCAAAAGGAGATCATAATAGGGTCTGGAAATCGCCCAGTCCGTCACCTGGTCCGGTGCATCGGCCCCAACATTGATGTAATAGGATCCGACGAAGCCATAGTCCTGATACCATTGCTGCACGATCGGCAGCATGGCGTCATAGATCCCTGGGTTGGAATCCGAGACATCAAAAACCTCCTGCGATTGGTCCATGTCATTGCGCGAATAGAACAGCGACGTGCCACGGGTCATTTGCAGGCCGACATCGGGGGCATCGCCCCGAGCCGCCCAGTTGATCGCCTCGGCCAGGATGTTGTTGTTGCCGAACACCGCGTCAGTCGCAAAATGCGCCGCCCGCCCGGCGTCGTTCAACGTGGCAATGACAGCTGCCAGAACTTCGGGCGGCGTGGTCGGGCCGTCAACGGTCTGGGTGAATACGACCTGCCCAGAGCCGGTCACATCGATGAAATTCTGATAGGACGTGCTGTTGTAATGCCCGACCAGTTCATTCGTGCCGTATTGGTCTGACACCGGATGCGATCCGTTGACCGCGTTCAGGTCCACCCCGGCGGTGGTCCCGAACCCGCCCAGCGTTACCCCAAGGATGGCTTTCATCCGCGCATAAGAATCGCCTGCAAAGGCTGCCCCGGTCTGATCATTGGTCAGAAAATTGCCCATCGCGATCATGCCAATACCGTAGTCCTCGACCGCGGTGGTCAGGGTCGCGGTGATCGCGGCAAGATCGCCCGATTGCACATGGCTCAGCCCCGGAAACACCAGCGCGTCATATTTCACCAAAGTGGCGATATTCGTCAGGTCCGCTTCGGTGATGATGTCAAACGGGATCCCCGCCTGCATCGCCTGGTTCTGTGCCGCCATGAACATCTGCCCATAGGCGGTCCGGTCAAAGTAGAACCCAGCGCTGGTTTCGGAATAGACGATTGCAATTCTGGTGCCGGGATCCATCGGCAACAGCGGCGGTTTCTCGCCAAACCGAAAGCCCGGTGCGGAGTAATTGGTCGGAATGAAGGGCGCGTTATTAATATCAAGATACATCTCGACCTGGCGTGGCGCGCCGGCCATCAGGTTGGACGGCAGTTCGAGTTCCAGCGTGGTGCCGTCAGCGCTGAGCACGTAGTTCAGGTTGGCCGATACGAGTATTTCGCCGGCTCCGCCGGAATACAGCGCGGCATGGCCATTGGCATCAAAGTTGATGTTGTATTCCGCGCCAACTGTACCGCCAAAAACTTGAAAGCCCGACGCATTGTTGAGATCAGTGTTCAGCCACAGCGTGGTATTCGGCCCAATCGCCGTGCCATCGGTTTTCAGGGACATGACAAAGGAATCGCCCTGATAGGTGCCGCGCACTTCGTATCCCGGAACCCCGTTTGCAGCCGTGTCCAATCGCGTATTTGCCGCCCAATCTGACAACTGTGCGTCAATCGCAATCGTTCCAACCGTATGGGTCAAAGCGATGGAGATTGGCGAGACCACCTCTGGCCCGGCCCCGATACTGGCATCGTCCACGACGACACTCACATCGAGCACCCGGTTGTTCATGAAATCAAGGCCAACGC
>JANOMH010000312.1:0-2607 GCA_031420215.1 Rhodobacterales bacterium
AGTTTGCCCTGATCCACGCCAAGCCCGCGCACCCATTCGGTCCGGCCGCGTTCGATGAACTTCAGGTAATTGGCATAATAGACGATGCCCGCCAGATCGGTGTCCTCGTAGTAGACGCGGAGGGGGTGGGTGTGGGTCAACTTGTCACGAAGGTTCATGGCATCGCTTGCGCGAGTTTTTGGGTTACGTCCAGCACGTCAGCTTGGTCCCAGATGCGGTCATGTAGCATAAACCGATGTGCGTTTGCATGTATCCCATATTTCGAATGAGCAGCTACTACAGAAATTGGGATCAATGCAGCACGCATGACCTGGAAGTCTGACGTAAACAACACGGCAGCGAGCATATCAAATGGCTGGCTTGTCAGATTACGCAATGCACCCATTTGGCGCGACGTATTCCCCGCCGTGAGCCGCCGCGATTTGATCTGATACCGCAGTCCCAGTTGGTCTATTGCATCATACCCCGCCTTGGAGGAAGTGGCTTGTGTCCAGCCATACGCAGCACAAAACAAATATTCTGCAATATCACCAACGGGATTGTTTGAACTGCGAACCAAACCACGCCCACGCAATTCGTCACCAATTTTGCTGTGCAATAACAATAGCGACGGAACAGATAATAAAGAAAGATCCAAGTCGCTCACATCCCCACCCCCACCCGCGCCGCCAGCCTGAGCCCATGGCTCGGATCGCGGCTCATATCTGGCAACACCTTATCATACCCCGCCCGGATCAGCGCTCCCACATCACGCATCAACATCGCCACCCCGGACACTTCCGGCACAATCTGGCGGCCCCTATGAGCAAACAGGTATCGGCCCTCGGCACTGGTGATCGATGCTTGGATACCATTTTGGTCCATCAATTTCTTTTGGCCCCTAAATATCCCCGGTCGTCATTGGTGCGCCATTGGTCCGAGTGCCAATGGCGACGGCTTCGGCCCCCGCACCACACCCTACCCCTCAAACAAATCACCTGCCCCCGTTTTTCAACGCTGGGCGGCGCCTCCAGCCCCAGATGCCTCCTGGCCGCCTGCGCCAGCATCCGGCCACGGGGGGTCCGCTGGATCAACCCCTGCTGCAACAAAAACGGCTCGATCACTTCCTCCAGCGCATCGCGGGACTCTGACAAAGCCGCCGACATCGTTTCAATGCCCACTGGCCCCCCCTGATAACTTTCCGCAATCAGGCGCAAATAGCGGCGATCGGCCCCGTCCAGCCCCAGATGATCCACGCCCAGCCGGGTCAGCGCCCGGTCGGCAATGGCTTGTGTTACGGTGCCATCGCCCTCGACCAGTGCGAAATCGGCCACGCGGCGGAGCAGTCGGCCCGCAATGCGCGGCGTCCCCCGCGCCCGCTTGGCAATCTCTTGTGCGCCGTCCTCGGTGGCGGGCGTGCCCATCAGCCGGGCCGCACGGGTGACGATCTGGTGCAATTCGGGGACCGTGTAGAACTCCAGTCGGGTCGGAATGCCAAAGCGGTCGCGCAAGGGGGTCGTCAACAGCCCCAGCCGGGTGGTGGCCCCCACCAGCGTAAACGGCTGCAACTCGATCCGCACGGTGCGGGCGGCGGGCCCCTCGCCGATCACCAGATCAAGCTCGAAATCCTCAAGGGCGGGATAAAGCACCTCCTCAACCATCGGGCTCAGACGGTGAATCTCGTCGATGAACAGCACATCGCGGGCCTCAAGATTGGTCAGGATGGCGGCGAGATCCCCCGCCTTGGCCAGCACCGGCCCCGATGTCATCCGAAAGCCTACGCCCAATTCCCGCGCCATGATTTGCGCCAATGTGGTCTTGCCCAGCCCCGGCGGCCCATGAAACAGCGTATGGTCCATCGCCTGACCGCGCATTTTGGCGCTTTGGATGAACACGGCCAGATTGGCGCGGGTCTCGGCCTGGCCAATGAACTCGGCCAGTGTCTGGGGGCGCAAAGCGCGGTCCTCATCCTCGGGGCGCTTGTCGGGGCGGATGATCGGATCGGGGTCAGTCACACATCACCCCTTCGGTGCCAGCAGCCGCAGCGCGGCCCGGATCAACGCCGGGGTCGCGGCATCGGGCGCATCCCCAGCCGCACGGGCAATCGCCCCCAGCGCCTCACTCGGGGCATACCCCAGATTGGTCAGCGCCGACAACGCCTCGGACTGGGCTGCGGCATTCGGGTCCGCCTGCACCACCGGGGCGCGGCGTTTGGGCAGGGTCACTTCGACCACCTCATCGCCCAAAGCCGCCTGCACCGTGCCGCCCATCGCCATCACACCGGGGGCCTTGTCCTTGAGCTCCAGCACGATCCGCTGCGCCGTTTTCGGACCGATCCCCTTGGCGCGGGCCACAGCGGACCAATCGCCCAATGCAATCGCCCGGCCCACCCCATCCGGTCCCAGCGCGCCAAGGATCGCCATCGACGCCTTGGCCCCCACACCCTGCACCGACATCAGCAGGCGGTGCCATTCCTTTTCGGCCAGCGTCAGAAAGCCGAACAGTTGCAACAGATCCTCGCGCACCAGCAGATCGGTGTACAGCGCCACAGCCTCGCCCACCGGGGGCAAAGCGGCCATCACCCGGTCGGAAACCGTCACCAGATAGCCCACGCCCCGCACGTCAATC
>JANOMH010000313.1:0-2178 GCA_031420215.1 Rhodobacterales bacterium
CCCGGTCCAGGGATTGACCCAGGCCCACAGATTGCCGATCAGGCCATGCGCCAGTACGGTGATGATCCAGAACACCGTCCAGATGAATACGACCAACGGGTTGCGGGTGGGGTCATGCGATCCGGTCAGCCCAAGCCAGATCAGCAGGGCCAGTGCGGCCAAGGATAGCAGACTGGCAACGGTTTTGCCGGGCAGGCGGCGGGATTTTGTCAGGGCGATGGGCCTGAAAAGTCGCAGCGCCACCCCGGTCGGTATCAGTGCAATCACAATCACCGTCAGGATCACCGTGGCCAGACCGCCCGCGATATAGAGGCTTGTGGGGAGCAAAAGGACAAAGGACTGCTCTGATGCATGGGCCAAAGCGGGGCTGGGGCAGGCCAAGGCCGCTGCAATCAAAGAGGCGCGGGCCTTACCCAACCGGCGGGCTTTGCGGCAAACATCCGGTCAATCCGGCGGGCAAAACCAGTTTGGCTCCGGCCTGATACAGGGCTGTGACCAGATCATCGCCGCCGCGCAGGGTCACGGAATAAGGGCCGATTGAGACTATTGCGGTCCCCGGCGGCAGGTGGTCCAGCAGGGCGGCGGGGGGCAGGATGACAAGGGCGGTGGGGGCTTGGCCCGTGGCCCACATCACGCCCGCAAGGAAGCCGATCCACGCGATGACCACGAGGGGCAGGGCGACCAGCAGGCGCTTGACGGGATGATCACTGGCAAAACCGCTGCTGCGGCCGGGAGACGGAATTTTCGAAAATTCCGGTCCGATTTCTTGGAAGAAATCGGGTGCCGGGTCGCAGGCCGGGCTTGACTGACTGGCTACTGGCCCGCCACTTTTTGCATTAATAGTCATGGATGTGCTCGATGCCGGAATCGACGCGCAGGGCTTCGGCAAGGGCTGCGACCTTGATCATCACCAGATGCCGATACCCCGGATTGCCCTGGCGGGCAAAACTGTGGATCGCGCCTTGCATCGTCGGGTCATCCGAAATCGAGGTGAACAGGATGTCGTCATTGCCCGCAATTTCGACAAAGTTGCCGCCTTGTGCTGCCAGTACTTTGGCCAGATCGGTAAAGGCGGCATAGCGGGGCGTTTCAATCTCGGTGCCTTCGGGGCGGGTGGCGATGATGGTGATGCCCTCAATCGCGGCCAGACTGTCGCGCGACAACCCGGTCACAATCGACCGCATGGTCAGCGCGTCAGGCTCCATTCCGGCCACGGCGGCGGCCATGACCCCGGCATAGGCCGCCTTGGCCCGGTACTCCAACCCCAGTGCAAAGCGACGTTCCCGGTCGCGGAAATTATCGCTGGCAGCGGTTTGCAGCGCTGCTGCATCGCGGCTGAAATCCCAGCGATACCACGGGACTTGCTGCAGAAACATCGCGTAATCAGCGGCTTGGGTGGCAGACAGGTCATCCAGCCCGGCCCGTTCAGCGCCCCGGATCAGGGTGGCCAGATGCCCCAGGGTTTCCTCGTAGGCCGCTTTCAGTAGCAATTCCGCACTAAAACTGACCCCGATGGTATAGACCATTTGCTTGGTCGGCCCGTCGATGCCGCCATGGCCGCCCGCCGCTTGGGACAAAGAACACAGCGACGACCAGAACCCGTTGATCGACCGCAAATAGCCGAAATCGGCGGGGTCCCCGGTGCGGATCACCTCTGCATAATCGGCATAGGCGTGGACGATGTGCCATTCGGGATAGGTCAGCAGGGTGCGTCCTTCGGGCCTGTAATCGGCTTCGGGCAGGATTGGGCGATAGGTGTCAGCGACCACCGGACTGCGGCACATGGTTTCGACATAGGCCACCGGGGATAACAAGCCGATGACCAGCAGCAGGAGAACTAGGACCGCCCGTTTGATCCAGCGCCAGAGGAACCTCATTTGCGCAGGCCCATCAACAGCGCAAATCCGCCCAAGGCAATATGCGGGGTGTTGGCCTTGATCTTGAAAATAAAATCAAAGTCCCGAATGCCGTAGTTCCAGATCCCGAGGTCGAGGTATCCCGACCCGGTTGCCAGCCCCAACAGCCCGTCGCCGAGATAGATCGCCCCGAACAGCAACAGATAGGTCCGCGCCGCCCGTGCCGAAATCAGCGCCGCCGCCAGCGCCCATAGGGCTGATCCGGCGTGCAGCGCGTCGTCATAGATGTCCAGCGCGAATATGCCAAAGGTCAGGCCATCGG
>JANOMH010000314.1:0-4485 GCA_031420215.1 Rhodobacterales bacterium
CGTACCGCCATAAACCGGACGATCCGCAATCCGCGGCACCAACTGCGCCGCAGATCGACCAAGCCCAGCCACACTCCATGGCATCGCCGCCGCATCCGCCGTATTCTGTTCCACTTTCGGGCGCACGCTGCACTGGCCAGCGCGCAGATCATTGCCAAACCACGACACCACCAGTGATACCGACTGGCATTCCGGTAATTCTTCGTCCAGCGCCTCAATCGCCACGGCAAAATCGGTCTTGCCCGACGCAGTGTTCACATTCATCGACTGCTGTTCGCCATACTCCCGGCTCAGAAACACCGGCGTCGTGGCCAGCGCATATTCCCCGGTGCCGGGGATCAGCGCCACACCCTTGATCAGCCGGGCGAGGTCACCCGCCGCCGCATCCGTGGCCTTCGCCGCCGGGCGAAACACCTCGAACGAAAACTGCGGCACCCGGTTGCCAAACTGGGCAAGCGCCAGATCTTCCATCACCACATAAGCCATGCCGCGATAGGCGGGCACCTGCCCCGCGCCCTCGACCGCTTCCATCTTGGGGTCCGGCAACTGGGTTTCCGACCCCAGGTAGACCCGCATGTTCAAACTATCACGGGCCACTTCCACGCCATCCGCCCAGACCCGGCCCACCCGGGTAATCTCACCCGCACACAGGGCCAAAGCCAAGGACACCGAATAGGAATACGATACCGTCTTGGCCTGACGCGGCCCGCCCTTGCCACCGCCCGAGGTTTCCGAGGACTCCAAAAACCGCGTGGCCCAGATCACTTGCCCGCCAATCCGCATCCGGCCATGTACCTGCGCCAACGGCGCGCCTTCGCTGGCACCCGTCAGGCGAAACCGGTCCACCCGGCCCGTCTCCACCGGGGCCGACCCAGACCCCAACAGCCGCTCATCAATCGACCGGCCCAACACAGCGCCCGCCGCCCGGCCTATGGTCGCCAATGACAGACCCATGATAGCGCCGCCCGTGGATGCACCCAGCGCAAACCCCGCCGCCGAAAGGATAATCGTCGCCATGCTCAGGGCCTTTCGTTAAATTCAAAACAGGCAGCAACGCGCCGCCGCCAAGCGTCAGTCAAAGCGCTTTCAACAACGCCATGCCCGCTGAAAGAGTGAATAAATCCGGCTGGCCCTGCCATCAGGCCCACATGCTTGGCCACCGACCCATCGCGCATCCGAAACACCAGCACGTCCCCGGGGGCGGCGTCGGCCACAGGCTTTTCCACCAGATGCCGCCGCGCCGCCCCCAGCAAAACCTCAATCCCCTGCGGTTCGGCCCAATCCATCGTATAGGGCGGCACCACCTCCGGCTCCGGTCCATAGACCTCGCGCCAAACCCCGCGCAGCAGCCCGAGGCAATCGCACCCCGCCCCGCGCACCGACGCCTGATGCAAATACGGCGTGCCAATCCAGCCCCGTGCCGCGTCAACCACGGCGCTCACCGCAAACTCCCGCCGCTCTCATCGCCCTGCCCGGTCGGGACCGACATCAGCCAATCCTCGCCCGGAATGTCGGGAAAGCCGCGAAAGTTCACGTAATTATTGAATTTCAACCGGCAGGTCTCCGACCGCTTGTCACACCCGGCCTCCAGCCGGATCACATCGCCCGGCGCAATCACCGCGCGCAACGGCTCCCACAACTCAATCACCCGCGAAGCACCCACAGCAAACTGATCATGCTTCACAACACCAACCAGCCCCGCCCCGGCACCCGACACCACACGCAAACGGCCCCGCTCAAACCAGCGGGCATCAAACAGATCCATCAGACCAAAGGTAAAAACCTGCCCCCGGTCGACCACTTCCACCGGACGCTCTTCAAAATACCCCACCGTCGCCAGATTGAACTTGCACCCGGCATCCCCCAACACTGCCGCACAGGGGCGCTGAAACACCCGCCCCTGCGGTTGGTTCAACCCTTCGGTCAACCCGCGCAAATCGGCATGAAACGCACCCGCGCCGCGCCGGATCTCACCAATCGAGCCGCGAAACCGCAACAGCCGCTGCGAAACATCGCGCCAGTTCACCAGCCAATGCAGCACCTCGGCGCCATCAAACCGCCCGGCATCGATATCAGCCTCGGAAATCGCGCTATCGGACAGCACACCCATGCTCTCGGTATTATCCACCGACAGGCCGGTCGACTGCACCAAAGCCTTGGCCGACATGCCACTGTCGGCGCGATAGGTCAGTCCGTCAAACACCAGCGGCAAGTCATGGTCGGTAAAGCCATAGGTTACGCCATCGCGGCGGATCACCGCCCAACAACGGCACACATTGGTCAGACCCGTGGCCAGATGCGCCTGAAACGCCGGGTTCATATCCGCACCTCGACAATCGGCACAGTCGGAACCTGCCCCGCTTTGAACGACGACACGCTGGTCTGAACCCGGTCAATGTCAAACCGGACCGGGGTATCAAACTCAAACCCGGCCGTGATCACAGACCCTAACGGCGGGGCAAAAGCGAATGTCACCACACCCGTCGCCGTATTCACAAAATACTCGGTGCCCTCTTGCAAGGCATCGCCACTCAAGCCCATCCGAACCGTGCCCGCCACCGGCTTGGCAATCGGGCGGTAATACTCCACCCCACCCGAGGCATAGGTTTTGCGCAGCTGAAAGGTCAGGGTCACATCATCCCCCGCCCCAATGATCTGGTCAAACGACGTCACCTCCGCCGAAGGCAGCGAAGATTTGTAATCCCCCCAATCCTTCCAGCGAAACCCGATCAACTGTCCCTGCCGGGCCTCGAAAAACGCAATCAGCGCCTCGACATCATCCAAGGACCGCAAGCCCAACCCGGCATCATAGCGGCGGCGAGAATGGGCCCAGGGCGCATTGCGCTCCTCATAGCCATTGGCCAGCGTGACCACTTCAGTCCGGCGCTCCGGGCCACCGACCGACCCGAAACTCAGGTTCGCGGGAAACCGCACTTCTGCAAACGACATCGCTTAACCCCTATCTGTTCCGCGCGCCACGGCCCAGAACCCGCGCCATCTGCGCAGCGATCTGACCCTGCGAGCGTTGAAATCCCTGCACATCCGGCGTCGAAATATTCATCGTCACATGCACCGACCCTCCGCCACCCTGCACACCCAAGCGGCCGTCAGCCCCACGGGCCAGCGGCATAATCGCCTCCGGCCCCGCCTCGCCCATCAACCCCGTGCCGCCGCGCATCCCGAACGACATCGGTCCGCTTACGACCCCGCCCTTGGCAAATGGCATCACCTGCCCTTGGGAAAACGCACCACCCTTGGCAAACGGGATCATGCCCGCAAACAGCGACTGCACGCCTTCGGACAGCAGCCCGCCAATATGATCGGTCACCGGCTTGACCGCCGCCGAATAGGCGGTGTTGACCATCGACTTGGCCAGCATCCCCAGCGCATCCGACAGCTTGACGCCGTCAAACACCAACCCGTCAAAGGCCTTGCGCAAGCCACCCGAGAACCCACGCTCCAGGTTCAGCAAATCCCGCGACGTGTCGCCCAAGGTGCCGCGCACGTCGCGCAATTGCGCCGAAAATGCCGCCGTCATGCTGGTGGCATCGCCCAAGGACCGCTCAAGGCCGCCGACCTCGCTGTCAAATCCGCCCAAACGCCCGATCTCATTCATCGTCATTCCCCTTGTCAGGATAGGCCCGCGCCAATTCCTCCAGCCGCGCCCGCGCCATCGGCGGGCGTGCGGCATCCAGTCCCAGCATCAGCAACAATTCGGCGGGGGTCAGCGCCCAGAACTGGGCGGGAGTCAGCCTTAACCCGACCATCCCCGCCCGCATCAACCCCGGCCAATCGAATGTCATTGTGGTGCCGCAAACGCACGGGCCAGCAACTCCGCCGCCACTTTCGCAGCCCCGACCGGCCCGCCCGCAATCTCGGCGCTCAACAAATCCGTCACCGACCCGCGCCAGCCACCGCCGCGCAGTCCGGCCACGATCAGCGCCAGCACATCCCGGCTGGAAAACGCGCCGCCCTCGAACCGCTCGACCAGCTCGACCAAAGTGCCGGTGCCCAGCGACGCCTCCAGCTCAGCCAATGCCCCCAGGGTCAGCTTGCAGACCATCCGCTGCCCGTCCAACACCAAAGCCACTTCGCCAGCCCAGGGGTTCGCCATCAGACCACTGCCACAAAGCTCAGCGCACCCGCCGAGGCCAACGACATCTCATAGGTCGCCTCGCCATTATGCGATCCGGCATATTCCAGCGACGTAATCTGAAACGGCCCTTGCACCGTGCCAAAATCCGGGATGATCACCTGAAACGCCGGGGTCTGACCGTCAAAAAATATCTGCCGGGCACGTTCATCCGTGGTGGCATCCTTGAACACGCCCGACCCTGAAATGGCCGCACTCTTGACCCCGGCCCCCGCCAGCAACTCTCGCCAGCCCCCTTGGGACTCCAGCGATGTCACATCCACGCTTTCCGTGTTGAAACTGATCCGGGTCGCGCGCAGGCCCGCTGCGGTCACGAATGACCCCGCACCCGT
>JANOMH010000315.1:0-1665 GCA_031420215.1 Rhodobacterales bacterium
ACGGCGCGGAAAACCGCAACGAAAAAGCTGCGGCTGCCGGGGAAACTGACCGATTGCACCAGCAAAACCCGCGAGGGGACGGAATTGTTCATCGTCGAGGGCGACAGTGCCGGCGGTTCGGCCAAAGGCGCGCGGAACCGCGAAACGCAGGCGCTGTTACCGCTGAAGGGGAAAATCCTGAACGTGCTCGGCGCGGCTTCCGGCAAGATCGGCGACAACGCCGAGATTCGCGATATCTGCGAGGCTCTGGGCGTGGGCATGGGCACCAAATTCCGCGTCGATGACCTGCGCTACGAAAAGATCATCATCATGACCGATGCCGATGTCGATGGGGCGCATATTGCATCGCTGCTGATGACGTTCTTCTTTACCCAGATGCGGCCCCTGATCGACCGGGGGCACCTGTATCTGGCCTGCCCGCCGTTGTATCGACTGACCCAGGGGGCGCGGCGGCGGTATGTGTCGGATGATGCCGAAAAACTGATCTGGATGGAGAAGGGCTTGGGTGGCAAGGGAAAAATCGACCTGCAGCGGTTCAAGGGGCTGGGCGAGATGGATGCCAAAGACCTGAAAGACACCACGATGAACCCGCTGACCCGCAAGCTGATCAAGGTGAGCTTGCATGATGATGAGCCGGGAGAGACCGCCGATCTGGTCGAACGATTGATGGGCAAAAAGCCGGAATTGCGGTTCCAGTATATACAGGAGAATGCGCGGTTTGTGGAGGAGTTGGATGTGTGAGGGGTTAGGGCTGCGTTAACCCCGTTGTCGTTAGGGTGGGTCTGTCAGGGTTGACAGGGTCATTTAATATATGCATATAAATGTTTGAATGGGACGAATTAAAGCGACAGGTGAATCTGGCCAAGCACGGGGTCGATTTTGCGGCTATTGTGGGGTTCAATTGGGCAACGGCCATTCGCAAGGTGGATATGCGTCGCGACTATGGCGAAGTCCGGCGCATTGCGTACGGGCTGCTAGGGACCAGAGTCCATGTCGTCATCTATACTGATCGGTTTGGAATGGTCCGGATCATCAGTCTGCGAAAGGCTAATCTCCAAGAGGTGGATGA
Source organism: Rhodobacterales bacterium (assembly GCA_031420215.1). Taxonomy (GTDB): domain Bacteria; phylum Pseudomonadota; class Alphaproteobacteria; order Rhodobacterales; family Rhodobacteraceae; genus JANOMH01. Next base: position 1,070 of record JANOMH010000315.1, read on the forward strand.
ATGGGTAAGGTCAAGAAACTAGAAGTGCATGTCGAGTATCCGACGCCGGAAGAGGATGCTGCAATTACCAAAGCAGCCATGGAAGACCCTGACACCTGGCTCATGACCGACGAAGAGATGAAGGGCATGCGCCCCGCCACCGAAGACGCTGGCCTGATGGAGATTTTGCGCAAGCATGGTCGGCCTGTCCTGCCCGAAGCCGAACGCAAACAGCGGGTCACCCTATACCTAGACCCCGATGTGCTGGCCCGGCTTAAGGCGGATGGCAAGGGCTGGCAGACGCGCGCCAATGCGCAGCTGCGCAAGGGGTTGGGGTTATAGGCATTCGCATCGTCTGCTTACTGTTGGTACTGATCCTCGGCTCCTGCGGCCGCCCGATGACTTCGGACGAGATCGCGTTTATTCAGTCCATTCAGGGCCCCGGCTTTGACCCCACCCCGGTCCGGCTGGGGGGTGACCTTGCCCTTGCCGCGCCGCGTACGATCCCGGCCCGGCCCCGGCTGACCTGTCAGCAACGGATTTATCCCCCACCCGAGGGGCCGACGATCCGGGTGCGGACCCAGGCTATGACGATCTTTCAGTCCGTGCATTTCGGG
>JANOMH010000316.1:0-3181 GCA_031420215.1 Rhodobacterales bacterium
CATGCGAAAGGTTTCCGTCCCTCCCGATCTCGGGTCAGTTCTCGCTGATCAGGCAGCGATCAATTTCAGCAATAAGCATCTCTGAACTAACCGGCTTTCCCAGCAGCGGCGCCGACTGCATGATTTTGGGCAGCTGCTCGCGCGAATATCCGCATGTGGCAACGAAAGGCTTACCGAGCCTGATCAGTTCGCGCGCGATTGCTTCGGAAGTTTCCGTGCCGAGATTGACATCCAACATGGCGGCGTCGCAACCGAATTGCGCAAGCAATGCGAGTGCCCGGGCAACCGAGTTTGCGGGTCCGATCACCACATAGCCAGCTTCCGATAGAGTCTGGCTAAAATCCATGGCAATCAGGGGCTCGTCCTCCACGACAAGTATGCGGCGGCCTGAAACCGGCGCAGGGTCTTGACCAACCGCAGTGCCGTTCGGCCGTGGCAATGGGCCGACGTCACTTTCGATCAGGCCAGCCGCCGGGCAGCCGATACGCCAAACGAGGCCGGTCGGTGCGAAATCGACCTTGGCGTCGCAACCGAGACTCATCCTGAGCATGCTGTCGATCACGGAAGTGCCAAAGCCCCGGCGCGCTGGTTTGGCGACCGGTGGGCCGCCGCTTTCGATCCAGGACATTTCGAAAAGTTCCTGGCCAGTTACGTCAGATTGCAAGCTCCAACTGATCGCCACGCGACCAGACTCATACGAAAGTGCTCCAAATTTTGTGGCATTGGTGGCGAGCTCGTGCACGGCCATCCCGAGTGATTGGGATGCCGATGCGGTGATCTTTATCAACGGACCGTCGACCGTAATACGGCCGTCGTGTTCATCGCCGAAATGGGCAAGTTGGGAGTTTATGAGCTCGCCGATCTGCACGGCCTTCCATTCGCCCTTGACGAGCAAATCCTGACTGGCGGAGAGCGCCCGCACGCGCTGGCCGAAGATCTCGAGGAAATGTTCGGGCTGCGTCTTGACTGTCTGCCGTGCAATCGCCTCGATCAGACCGAGCATGTTCTTCGAACGGTGGTTGACCTCGCCCATCAACAGCTTGATGCGATCCTCCTGTTGCTGTTGTTCAGTGAAATCGTAGAAATGGCATACGACGCCCGGGCGACCGTCCTGCAGGATAATTTGCTCGATCTTCCAGTCGTATGCCTCGGTGGCATCGATGTCGGCACGACGCTCGTTCGTTACTGCTTTAAAGGGTTCTCCCGTCGCCAGCGTATGACGAAAGCGCGCAATGACCTCGCTGCAAAATGGCTCCGGCCAGACGGCGCGCACCACTTCGGTGAAGTCGCGCCCAATCAGCGGTCGCACAATGCCAAATGCCTTCTGCCCGCCATCGCTGATCTGAATCAGGCGGAAGTCGGCATCGATGATGTAGGTGCCAAACGGGGACTGGTCGACCAGTTTGCGGAACGTGTCATGTGCAACTTGCAGCCGTTCTTTTACGCGGGCACGTTCCACGGCCGCCCATGTGCGCTCTGCGACTTCCTCGACAAGGGAGACTTCCCCCAATGTCCACGCCCGAGAAGAGGTCGACACCGCGACGATCGCCCAAAGCGGGGTGTTCTCACCTTTGCGCACGGTCGCGACGATCAGGGCACCCATGCCGAGGCCGACGAAACTGTCCCGATCCCTGTCCGAAAGGCCGTCCATCTTCACGAGCTCGTCGATCACCAGTGTCCGATCGGACGCGACCTGAAGTGCCTTGGGAAAATCAGACAGACGCACTTGGGCGGGCAACGGCGGCAGACGGGAGTCGTACACCTGATGGGGAAACTCGGCGAGGTCCTCCGCCAGTCGATAAACGCCGACGTAACACCGATCAAGCTTCATGTACTGGAAGAGCATCTTAATTGCTCGGTCCGCTATGGCCTCAGCGTTCGGCTCCGCCCGAAGCGCATCGCTGAACCTCAAAAGGTATTCCTGCCGCGCCTCGCTTTCGCGCAATGTAATCTCGGCGCGCCTACGTTCAGTAATGTCGTTATAGACCGCCGCGACGCGGCGGCTGCCAGCATCGCCGACGCGTGAAAGAAAAACGTCGAACCAGCGGTCTAGCCCCGACGCTGGCAATTCAAAGCGTAGCGCCTCGCCGGTGTTCACCACCTGAGCATACCGCTCGGCCCACTCCGACTCCAGGTCGGGCATCAATTCGCTGACCAGCATACCCGTGATGTCCGGAAGTCCCGTCAGGCGGTTAAAGGAAGCGTTAAGCTTCAGATAGCGCCAGTCCACGGCGCGACCGTCCGCGCTCATCACGACTTCGGCTTCCATAAAGCCCTCGTCGATCGAATCGAACAGTGTGCGCAGCCGCTGCTCGCTTTCGCGCAGCGCCGCCTCGGCCTGTGCGCGCACGACAGCCGCCCAAGTGCGCTCGGCGACTTCCTCAATGAGGACGATCTCCTCGGCCGTCCAGACTCGCGCACCTGCGTGATGGACGGTAAACAGGGCGACGAGCCGACCGCCTTTGACAAGCGGCACGGTGATAAAGGCCCGGACCCCCACTGCATCATAGGCCGCAAGCACCTCTTTACTTGCGAGCGGGTCAGCCGAAATGTCGCTGACCGTCACCGTCAGTCCGGCGGCAATGGTCTTCATCACATGGTCGCCGTAGTCGTTCAGCCGGACGCGCCCGGATATACGCGGCCCGTCCTTGGCGTAACCACCCTCGGAGTGCCCATGCAGCCCGTCTGGCTCCACTTGCAAGTATTGGGCGCGTACTGCGCCGAAGTGCTCACCCAGCACGCGGAGCGCTGCAGTCTGGGCCTCCACAGAATCGCCTAGGGGCCGAAGTGCGTCGCTGAACTTCAGCAGGAACGCCTGCCGTTCCTCGCTTGCCTTAAGCGCATTTTGAAGCGTCTTTTGTTCAGTAATATCTAAATGTGCGCCCACGAGGCGTAGTGCTGTGCCATTTGCATCGCGCTCGATATCAGCCCGGGCATCGATCCATCGAACTGCACCGTCTGACGGGCGGACGATTCGATACTCGCCTTTATAGGTGACCGCATTGCCGTTCAGGGCCGTTAGAATTGCCTGCTCGGCCCCCTCGCGATCCGCTGGAAGCACCCGGGCGAGCCAATCGGCATGGCTCTCGTCAGAGGAGCTTAGCGGCAAGCCATGCAGGCGGAGATACTCAGGAGAGCGCCTGCTCCACAGCCCCGGTGCCACCACTATGTTTACTCCGCC
>JANOMH010000317.1:0-3534 GCA_031420215.1 Rhodobacterales bacterium
GATCACCGTGGCGACCGACGAAGGGGCAACCCTGACCTGGCTGTGCCCGCGCAGTGCCGCGCCCGCACTTGGCAGGACCGTTACCCTGCTGCCCGCCCGATTGCTGGTCTACCGCGACGGCCAGCGGATTGGTATCGCCTCTCCCTCTGCTCAAAAAGCCCTTTTGGAAAGCGTTCCCACATGACCCAGATCCTGACAGGAACCCTGACCACCGCCGATCACAAAGGCCATGTCGCCATTCCGTTCGACGTGCCCGCAGGCACCACCCGGCTGATCGGGCAATTTACCGCCAGCCCCAAACGCAGCACCGGAGCTTTTTTCGACAACCTGATTTCGCTCAGCCTGTTTGGCCCGGATGGCGCTCGTGGGCAAAGGCACAACAACCCCGAATGGAATTTCAGCGTTGAGGAAACCCAAGCCACGCCGGGCTATCTGCCCGGCCCGATCGAACCCGGACAATGGTCTGTGGTGATGGACACCTTTCGGCTGGAAGGACCGGAGCCGGTCAGATGGCAACTGACCATCACCTGCGAGACCGCCCCGGTAAGACCCCGTCCGGCCCCGCGCCCCTACCTTGTCGCCCCACGCGGCCCCGGCTGGTATCGCGGCGATCTGCATGCTCATACGCTGCATTCGGATGGGTCCTGGGACATTCCCGATCTGGTGGGCTGGGCCCGTGATTGTTGGCTCGATTTCATGACCCTGACTGACCACAACACCCCATCGGGCCATCCGCAGGTCCTGTCGCTGGCCAGCGACGACCTGCTGACCATGGGCGGGATCGAACTGACCACGCATTACGGGCACGCGCTGACGCTGGGACGGCGGGACTGGCAGGAATGGCGGACCGGGCCGGTGACGGGGCTGAGCATGCCGCAGATCGCACAGCAGGTCATCGACAAAGGCGCGCTGTTCATCATTGCCCACCCGATGTCTGACGGCGACCCTGCCTGCACCGGCTGCCGCTGGGAATTTGAGGATATGCGCCCCGGCCCCGCCCGGATTGTCGAAATCTGGAATGGTGGGCCGTGGTCGGATTACAACGAGGAAGGTTTGGCACTTTACCTCAACTGGCTGGCCAAAGGGCACCGGCTGGTCGCCACGGCAGGATCCGACATTCATGGGCCATATCTGCGTGGCCAGTTGGTCGGCTTCAACCATGTTCACGCGACCGCGTTGACCGAAGCGGCGATTCTGGAGGCTGTCAGCGCCGGGCGGAACTATTTGTCCAGCGGGCCAAAGCTGATCCTGACCGCGGTCTGGGACGGCGGGACCGCAATGATGGGTGGCGACGCGCCTGCCGGGGCCGAAATCAGGGCCGCGTGGAGCACAGGCGAAACTGACTTATGGCTGGAGTTTCACGGGTCTGGGGGCCTGTTGGCCCGGCAAGCGTTGGGGAGCAACGGGGCAGGTCAGGCGGTCTTGCGCGACGGGCCGGGCGGTTTTGCGCTGGTGACCTTGCGGGATGCAACCGGCCTGCTCCACGCCGTCACCAATCCGATTTTCGTCGGGCAAGAATAGCCGGGCCAGAATAGTTATGCAGGCTTGATTGTCACAATCAGCGCCTCGTGGTCCGAGGATGGGCTGCCATCGGCCTGCACCGCCGGGATCACGGCGGCATGGCTTGCGATCAGCCCACGGGTAAAGAACCAGTCGATCTTGGCAGGCAACCTTGTGCTGCCCGCCGGATAGCGTGTTGTCTGATGGTCCAGCACGTTGCACATCCGCCAGTCATAGCCCTGCGCCTCGGCCAGTTGAAACAACGGTTCGAACCGGCAGGGCTGTAGCAGGCGCATCGGATCGGCAGCGATTTTCGCCCGCCATGCCTCGGGCGCGCCTGCGCGTTCGGCATGCGAACCGGTCGAGGTATTGAAATCGCCGCCCATAATGACCGGCCCACCTTTGGCCACGGTTTCAACCTGCGCCAACAACCGCCGCATGTCGCCTGCGCGGGCAATGGGGTCATCATGGCTTTCAAGATGCACATTGACCATAGTTACCGGAACCCCGGCAACCGTGACCACCGCCCCTATCGCAATCGTGCCGCCAATGCGGGGTTCGTGCCGGCCCAGCCCGAACCAGTCACCGCGCCGGTCGATGCGGATCAAAAACGACTGGACCACAGCGACATCCGTCAGAATTGCAGCACCATGCAATCCGGCCAGATTGACCTCTCCGGCATGGGTCGCCTGTTCATGCACATCGCCCAGATCAAGCTCGACAAACTCGACGGCATAGACATAACCTGTGTCCAGATCAGTGGCGAGGTCGACCACCCGGTCGCTGTTGCCGGACCGGGCCATGCCGCGGTCAATCTCGCAGAGCAACATCACGTCAGGGGCGTGGTTGCGCAGGGTCCGGGTGATCGGGCCGAGGTAACGCAACCGCTCCACATTCCAGAACAGAACCCGCGCTTCATGGTCGATGGCCAGACGCCGCGCGGCAACACCGCCGGTCTCGATCTGGCGCAAGCACGGCAAAGCGTCAAACCAGCGGTCGTGCCCGACCTTGTCGAATGGTCCCTGCCGCAACTCTTGACGCAGCGCGCGCGGCACCGGGGTCAGTTCAGCGACTTGGGTCGATTGAGGCGCAGTGCTCCAGTCAGGCATGCGGATTGCCCCGCGACATCAGATCATACCAGGCTGCCTCGGTCGCCAATGCCTCATCCGTCGTAATCTGATCAGGCAGCAAGGACAGCAGAGTGTGAAACACGACTGCTTCCTCATCCGAAAACCCGGTCGCCGGGTCATTCAACGTATAGGTCCAGGCGTCCACTTTGACCCCCTCTGCATGACACAGGGCCACCAGATTCAGACCCTGCCGCTGGGCGGCAAGCACCAGTTCCCAGCTGAGGTAACACGTGTCCGGCGCGGCACCATTGCGCAGGGCGGCGATCAGGGCGGCCTCTGCCGCGATCAGCCCCTGACCTTGCGCCACGTCGACCAGTTCATCGGTGGGGTCAATGCCGCGCGGGATATGGGGAAGGGCTTGCCCAAGGGCGCGGATCAGATCGGCGCAACCAGCACTGAAAATGATCGGCGCAGCAGTGTCGCCAAAAAGGGCGGCCAGATGCGCCACACCGACCGGGCCAATGCTGGCGTAGTCATCTTTCATATCGAATTGCAACAGCGCAGCGGGATGGGCCGCAGGCAGCATCTGGGCCAGCGTTTCAGACAGGATCAGTGGCAAACCGGATTGACGATAGGTCAGCTGCGTCAGGTCCGCTTTGCTCGCGTGTCGCACCTGACCAAGGCCAGTGGTTTCGCGGTCCAGCCTGTCGTCATGGAGCACCACAAAACCGCCATCAGCGCGCAGGCGCAGGTCGAGTTCCATCGACGCCCCAAGCCGGAACCCCTCGGCCATAGCGATGGTGCCAAATTCCGGGTCAGTCATCGAACGGCGCAAACGGTGCCATTTCAGGCGGGTCCGGTGGGTATTCCAGTCAATGAACAAGCCGTCGCCACGCATGTCCCGTTCCTTTGCGCCGCAGTTTCTTTGGCGCAGCTTTAGCGCCTGAACATGACACTTCTGCCA
>JANOMH010000318.1:0-12840 GCA_031420215.1 Rhodobacterales bacterium
ATACCAACGGCCCTTTCAACTGACTTGTGCCCAGGTACGTGAGGTTATGGAAGCGATGGCCACTGGGTCGTTTGCGAAGAAGTTCCACGCGTTGCAGCAGGCGTCGACGATGTCGTCGTAGCTGTCGAAGACAGTGATGGCGAGTTTGTTGGCGCGCAAGTAGGCCCAGACGTTTTCGACCGGGTTCAGTTCCGGGCTGTATGGCGGCAGGGTCAGTAGGGAGAGATTGTCGGGCACGACGAGGGCATTTGAGCCATGCCATCCGGCACCGTCGAGGATGAGGAGCGCATGGGCACCGGGGGCCACGGTGCGGGCGATCTCGGCCAGGTGGGCGTTCATCGCCGCCGTGTTGACGAAGGGCAGGACCAGCCCTGCCGCAGTGCCGCGCGCCGGGCAGACCGCGCCAAACAAATACGCCCATTGATAGCGGGTGTCGCGCATCGCGCGGGGTCTGGTGCCGCGCCGGGCCCAGATGCGGGTCAGGGTTCCCTGCTGGCCGAGGCGCGCGTTCGCCGGGAAAATCCTCCCCCGGAGGGTTTTCTTGTCCGGCTCACCCTTGGAACCAGACTTCAAGCGAATTGTCCCGTGCCCGCGCCGGGATCGCCGCAGCTACCGCTTCGGGGAAGTTTTTTTGAACGCTTCTTGCGCTTCCGGGTCCGACTTCGGGTGCTGGGGACGCACGGACAGCCGCCGAAAGCCCAATGCCGCCAGTTGCTTGGCCGACGCTGCACTCGTGCAGCATGACGTCGAATTCCGCCTTGATGCGGTGCTGCAGGTCACGACGACACCAGCGCACCACGCCGTCGCGCACCGGGTCGGGACCGGCCTCGACCGAAGGCCGCAAGCGCGGCCAGTTGCGCGGGTGCCAGCCGCCGGGGGCGGTGCGGCACCGTCCGGTTCACCAGCCCGGAGAGGCCCTCGGCGTTGTAGCGGTGCACCCAGTCCCTGAGCGTCTGGCGGTCCATCCCGCAGGTCTGCGCCGCCGTTGTGCGGTCAACGCCCTCCAGAACCAGCGCAATCGCCAGCATCCGACGTGCCGCCCGCGCATCCTTCGTCTTGCCCGCCGCCCTGCGCAACACCACAGCCGTCAGTTCCATCCGCGTGATCGCGATCCCTGCCATGCCCGCCTCCTGCCCATGAAGCCGCATTGAGTCAGAGATCGCGAACCTTGGGAATCCCCAAAGAGTCAACCGCGAGGACCGTTGGTATTAGTTCTGCAAAGCTTTATGGTCCAACCACTCCCACAGAATTTCTAGGCACCGCTGCTACAGGAGCGCCCGACCGAGGGGGCGGTCGGGCGCTGCCCGGCGGCGCGTTGCGCCTTGATTCCGGGCGAAGCGGGGTTTGGCGCGGATGACCGCTCCGGACTCCAGCTTTCATCTGACAGTTTCGCCCAGGGATTTTGCACGCGTGTCGGATACACAGACTCAATGGGAATCTTGGGTCAGGTGGCGAACACTAGCCGCTGGCCAGACTGGCACGATAGCCCGAAGGGGTCTGCCCGAACATTGCCCGGAACAGCCGCGAAAATTGCGCCTGATCGGAAAACCCAAAGCGATAGGCCACATCTGCCAGCGATGCCGCATCAGGCAGATGCAGCAGATCGCGCGCCGCAATAAGGCGCTGTTCGCGGATGAATTGCGACACGGTACAATTACTTTCGGCAAACACCTGATGCAGGTAACGCTTTGAGATGCCGCAGGCCTCGGCGACTTGAACCGGCGACAGGTCTGGGTTTTGCAGGTTGCGGCGGATCATGCCCTGCGCCTGCTGCAACAAGGCTGCGCGCACCGATCCGGGCGCGCCGTCCGCGCCGGAGCCAGTGAGCGCCAGCGACAAAAGTTCGATCAGATGGCGGCCCAACACGTGCCCGGCGCCCGGATCGTCAGGTGCGTCGGCCTCAACTCTGCGGGCCATGGTGGTGAACAGTCCGCCCAATCCTTCGCGCCCGTTGAAGACCTGTGCACAGAAGCGATCGGGGTTGCGCAGCCTTTCTGCAAGCAGCGGCTTGGCGACCTTCAGCACACAAAGGTCGTTCGCGGCACCATAGGAAAACCGGTACGGTTCATCCCCACGCTCCAGAATGAACCCTCCCGGGTCGCAGCGCACTTCGCGACCGAGCTGACGAAACTCCACCGGCGCACGGTTAGGGATAGTGATCAGATACTGTTCCTCTGATGCCGTCGCGATATGCTGCGGGCGGCGTTCATAGCGGAGCGGTTCGGTGCGCAACCGCGACAATGACAGCGGCCCCACACTGCGCATCTGCAAGCGGCCCTCGAAATCCGCAGGGTTCCGGAATGTGAGGTGCAGGGGAAAATAGACCTGGTCGATGACGCTCTTCCAATGCCCGGCACGGTCTGTCGGGGCCAGTTCATCGGTGCTGTAAGCAATCGCAGTCACGCAAGCGCCCTTCCTTCAAGCCGGGTTTATGACACAGGTTTCATGATGATCCGACAGGGTGTCTGCCTGCAAGCCGTTTCGCATGCCGCGCCTTCGTTGCGCGGAATGACAAAACGCTGTGCCCGCAGATGCAAGACCAGAATTGCCCTATTGGTGCAGCTTGATGAAGAAACGAGCGGCCGTGGCGAATCGAGGCCGGGCGCTGCGAACGCGAAGGGATAGCAGGATGACACAACGTAAAGTCGACCCGATCACGCTATCCGTGGTGAGAGGCGTGCTGGAAACCACGCAACGCGAGATGACGCTGACACTGGAACAAACCGCACGATCGTCCGTGTTCAACTTGGCTCACGACTATTCCACAGCACTGTTCAACCACACGCCCGAAATGATCCTGCAAGGGCAGGACATCCCCATCCATCTGGGCAGCCTCATCCCGGCAATGAAATCGGTGGCCAGGTATTTCGAGGGCGACATTCACGAGGGTGACCTGATCCTGCACAACGATCCCGACTATGGCGGGTCTCATATCATCGACACTTGCATGTATTACCCGGTGTTCCATGAAGGTCAGTTGGTGTTCTGGACTGTCTGCAAAGGCCATCTGACCGATATCGGTGGCCCGGTTCCGGCGGGGTATAACCCTGCCGCGACCGAGATTTTTGCCGAAGGCCTGCGTATTCCGCCGATAAAACTGTGGGACAAGGGCAAGCCCCGGCACGACGTGATGAACCTGCTGCTGACCAACATGCGGGCGCGGCGTGACCAAGAGGGTGACTTCAACGCGCTGATCGGGGCTTGTCAGGTCGGTGCGCGGGCGCTGACACGGTTGATTGCGAAATATGGTCTGAGTGTGGTGCAAGACTGCATCGCCGAACTTCTGGACCTGGCCGAGGCACATATGCGCAAGCTGATCGCCGGTGTGCCCGATGGCACCTATACCGGCACGGCCGTGCTCGAGGACGCCGGTCATGGCTTTGGCGATTTTGACATCACCGCGACCGTTACCATCAAAGGCGATGGCTGCCATATTGCCATCCAGTCGCCGCCGCAGATTCCCTATTTCATCAACAGCTACGAAGGCAACAGCCACTCGGGCGTCTATCTGGGCCTGATGATGTTCGCGCAATTGCCGCCGCCCTATAACGAAGGGCTCTATCGCTGCGTATCTACTGACATGGGTCCCAAAGGCACGCTGTGCAACGCAAAATCCCCCGCGCCGCACATGAACTGCACGACGACGCCGATGGAAACCCTGACCGATGCCGTGCGGCTGGCGTTTGAACAGGCGGCACCCGACAAGGTGTCGGCAAGCTGGGGTCATGCCAATGGCTGCAACATCGCGGGTTGGGACAAGCGGCATGACGAGGAATATGTGACGATGGTTCTGGCCTCGATCATCTCGGGGGCCGGGGCCACGTCATCACAGGATGGCTGGCATGCTTGCGGGCCGGAATGCTGTTTCGGAGCGCTGACCTCGGGCGATATCGAGATGCTGGAACACAGCTATCCGATCATCATCCACCGTTATTCGTTGATGGAAGACAGCGGCGGGGCTGGCCGCAACCGCGGCGGGTCCGGCACCTGCTGGGAGGTCGAGCCGCTGGACAGCCCGATGACCCTGATCACCTTTGGCGAAGGGCGGCGGATTCCGGCGATGGGGGCTGCTGGCGCGCGGTCGGCGATGATTACGCCCAAGGTGGGGCGGCTGGAAATTACCCGCAATGGGGCGACCGAAATCATCACCGACAACGTGATTGAAACCATTCGCCCCGGCGAGCGTGCAGCCAACCGCAACCCTGGCGGTGGCGGTTTTGGCAATGCGTTCATGCGTGACGTGGGCCGCGTGGTCGAAGATGTGCGCAACGGACTGGTCAGCCTTGATGGCGCGCGGCTGGACTATGGCGTGGTGGTCACCGACCGCGAAACCTTGACTGTGGATCTTGCCGCGACCGCCGCGTTGCGCAACCCCGCCGCCTGACCCGGACAAAGGACCATGACCATGCAAAACCAATACCGTCTGGGCATTGATGCCGGGGGCACCTTCACCGATTTCATCCTTGCCGACCGCAAGGGTGACGTGCGGATTTTCAAGGTGCTGTCAACGCCGCAGGACCCGACGCTGGCCATTCGCAATGGTCTTGCTCTGATCGCCGAGGAAACCGGTATCGCCGCCCGCGATATCGTGTCGAATGCCGATTTGTGCATCAATGGCACGACGGTGGGGCTGAATGCGCTGATCACCCACAACGGGGCCAAGACTGGATTGATCGCGACCAAAGGTCACGAAGACAGCATCGAGATACGACTTGGGCACAAGGAAGACGGCTACCGTTATGATCCTGATTACCCGCCCGCGACGATGTTGGTGCCGCGTTATCTGCGGCATGGCGTGCGCGAACGGGTGATTTCCACAGGAGCTGTTCATACGCCGATGGCAGAAGAAGACGTGGTCGCCGCCTGTCAGCACTTCCTGCGCGAAGGGGTCGAGTCGGTGGCGATATCCTTTGTCTGGTCGGTGCTGCGCCCCGACCACGAACTGCGCGCAGCTCAGATTGTACGGCAGATGATGCCGGGCGTGCGGCTGACGGTGGGCAGTCAGCTATACCCGCAGGTACGCGAATACACCCGCACCTCGACTGCTATCGTGAATGCCTACCTCGCGCCTATTCTTTCGGCGTATGTGGCGGCGGTTGATGGGTATTTCCAAAGCCTCGGTTCGCAGCATCCGGTGCGGTATTTTCAGTCCAACGGTGGGCTGGCACAGGGGTCGGTGGTCAGTGACCAATCTGTCTATGCCATCAATTCCGGCCCCGCCTCGGCCCCGCAAGCGGCGCTCTATATCGGCGAGCCGTGGGGCTTGCGGAACATCATCACGGTCGACATGGGCGGTACCTCGTTCGATATCACCCTGACGCGCGACGGACGGGCCAATGTGGCCAAGAACATCGACTTTCTACGCTATCGCATCGGCATTCCGATGATCCAGGTTGAAACGCTTGGCGCAGGCGGCGGATCAATCGGGTGGATTGACAGCATGGGGCTGATGCAGATGGGTCCGCAATCGGCGGGGGCTGAACCGGGACCGGCCAGCTATGATCAGGGGGGCACTCAGCCGACCACGACCGATGCAAACCTGGTTCTGGGGTACCTGAACCCCGATGGTCTGGTGGGGGGCCGATTACCGCTGTCGGTAGAGAGCGCGCGCGCGGCGATCCAGACCCATCTGGCCGGGCCCTTGGGCATCTCGGTCGAAGAGGCCGCTTATGGCATGTTCACCATCGTGAACAACAACATGGTCAATGCCATTCGCCGGGTGTCGGTTGAACGTGGCTATGACCCGCGTGATTTCGTGCTGAACTGCGCGGGCGGGGCGACAGGTGCGCATATCACGGCGCTGGCGCGGGAAATGGGGATCACGCGGATACTGATTTCCAAGCTCGCATCAGGGTTATGTGCCTACGGTCAGATCATTTCGGACGTGAAATACAACTATATGGCCCCCGCGCCGGTGCGGCTGGATGCCCCTGACGCCGCCACAAAGCTGGATGTCCTGTTCACCGGACTGGAGACGCGCGGCGTGGCCGACCTGATGCGCGACGGGTTTAGCGAAGACCGCATCACCATCCGCCGCAGTCTGGATATGCGCTATGTCGGTCAGGTGCATGAATGTACCGTCGACATTGAGCCATTTCCCATGGATGACGCCGCGCTGGCCCGGCTGCGGGAAGCATTCCATGCCCGGCACGAAGAACTTTACACCTATTCAGAACGTCAGAGCGTGGTCGAGATCGTCAACGTCGAAAGCGCGATCTGGGGCCGGGTGGACCGCCCCAACCGGATGAGCATCAAACCCGGAAAAGGGGCTGAAACTGCGCGCGATGGTGCCCGCCCGATGATTTTCACCGCCAATGGCGCGGCACGATCAGCACCGGTCTACAGCGGCGCGGCCTTGGGTGCCGGGGATGTCATAGCCGGGCCTGCGGTGATTGAAGAAATCACGACCACTCTGGTGATCGAACCCGGCTGGCAGGCGGAACTGCATGAAACCGGGGTCTATGTCGTCAGCCTGTCGGCCCGAGACGCCTCTTGACCACAGATCCGCAACCCCACAATCTGGCCGGCAGGTCGCCGCAACAGGGAAAGCCGGCAGAATGGTCCTGATCAATTGCGACATGGGTGAAAGTTTCGGTCTTTACCGAATCGGCGACGATGCCGGTTTGATGCCGCTGATTGACCTGGCCAATGTGGCCTGCGGCTTTCACGCGTCGGACTTCAACCATATGCGGTCGACGGTGCGGCTGGCCAAGGCGCACGGCGTCAAGGTTGGCGCGCATCCGTCGCTGCCCGACCTGCAAGGCTTTGGCCGCCGCGAAATGAAGATCGGACGGGACGAAATGACCAATTGCCTGATCTATCAGATCGGCGCACTGAAGGGGTTTCTGGAAGCTGAAGGTATGCCGCTTAATCACATCAAACCGCATGGCTCGCTTTATGGCATGGCAGCGCGGATCGAGGATATCGCGCATGCCGTCTGCGATGCAGCCGACATATTCAAGGTACCGCTGTTTGGCTTAAGCGGCACGCTGCACGAAACGATATACCCCGCACGTGGCCACACTTTTCTGGCCGAATTCTACGCAGATCTGGATTACAACGATGACGGTGGCCTGATCATCACCCGCGAGCATTCGGCAAAGGATGAAGCTGTCGCCGCAGCCGCGTGTCTGCGCGCCATCCGCGATGGCCGCGCAACCAGCATCAATGGTCATGATGTGACGGTGCGAGCCGACTTGATCTGTGTACATTCCGATACGCCCAACGCGGTGTCGCTGGCGCGTGCGGTGCGCGCTGCTGTATCGTCGCTTGCAACCGCCTGAACCCATTGAGGACAACATGAGCAGACAAATACTTTCACCGCTGCCCGGCATCTTTTACCGCAAACCCGCCCCCGACCAGCCGGATTTCAAGGCGGTGGGCGACACGGTGGCGGTGGGCGATGTGATCGGCCTGATAGAAGTGATGAAGTCCTTCAACGAAGTGCAGGCGGATCAGGCGGGCATCATTGCCGCGTTCATGGCCGATGATGAGGAACCGGTGATGGCCGGTCAGCCCCTGCTGGATCTTGCCTGATCATGCCCATTGCCAAACTGCTGATCGCCAACAGGGGTGAAATCGCCGTGCGCATCATCCGCGCGGCAAAGGAGTTGGGGATTGCGACGGTTCAAGTCTATTCTTCTGCCGATGCCGACATGCTGGCCGTGCGGCTGGCAGACGAGGCGGTTCTGATCGGCCCGCCGATGGCGGCAAAATCCTACCTGAACATTCCGGCGATACTCAAGGCGGCGGCAGAGTCGGGCGCCGATGC
This sequence comes from Rhodobacterales bacterium, assembly GCA_031420215.1. Lineage (GTDB taxonomy): Bacteria > Pseudomonadota > Alphaproteobacteria > Rhodobacterales > Rhodobacteraceae > JANOMH01. The sequence continues at coordinate 7,772 of JANOMH010000318.1, forward strand.
CGTGCATCCGGGCTACGGCTTTCTGGCCGAGAATGCCGAGTTTGCCGATGCCGTCGTGGCCGCCGGGATGATCTGGGTCGGCCCTGCTGGCGATGCGATCCGGGTGATGGGCGACAAGGTGGCGGCCCGGGCCGCCGCCATGGCAGCCGGCGTGCCGGTTGTGCCGGGATCAGACGGGCGAATGGATGATCCTGCAATGGCCCGCAGCGTCGCCGAACGCATCGGTTTTCCGGTGATGATCAAGGCGGCCGCCGGGGGCGGAGGCAGGGGAATCCGCATCGCGCAGGACTTGGCCGAGTTGGACCGTCTGATGCCGCAAGCCAGCGCCGAGGCCAGGGCCGCCTTCGGCGATGGCGGGCTTTACATGGAAAAGGTCATCGTCCGTGCCCGGCATATTGAGGTGCAGATCTTAGGCGATGGCAGCCGCGCCATTCACTGCTTCGAACGCGAATGCTCGCTGCAGCGCCGCCGCCAGAAGGTCTGGGAAGAGGCACCGTCAGCCGCTTTGCCACAAGCGATGCGCGAACGGCTATGTGCCTCTGCAGTCGCGCTGGCCGAGGCGGTGCAATACAAGGGTGCAGGAACGCTGGAATATTTGTTCGATGATGCTACCGGCGAGTTCTATTTTATCGAGATGAACACGCGGATCCAGGTCGAACATCCTGTGACTGAGATGATCACCGGCATCGACCTTGTGCGCGAGATGCTGCGCATTGCTGGGGGCGCTGCGCTGCGCTACCGGCAGGACGAAGTTCAGCTTAGGGGCCATGCCATTGAGGTGCGGATCTGCGCCGAAGACCCGGCACAGGGATTCAAGCCGGGGCCTGGCACCATTACCGCTCTGACCGTTCCGGGTGGCGCTGGGGTGCGGTTCGACACCATGCTTTATCAGGGCTATACTGTGCCGCCGTTCTACGATTCACTTTTGGCAAAGCTGATCGTCTGGGATGAGGATCGCGCCTCGGCCCTGGCCCGGATGACGCGCGCGCTGGACGAATTGCAGGTGGATGGCTTGCCAACCACCAAACCGTTGCATCAGGCGCTGGCGCGTGATGCCGATGTGCAGGCGGGTGACTTTCACACGCAGTGGCTGGAGCCGTGGCTTGAGCTGAATTTGGACAAGTTGGGAGGCATGGCTTGAAAACCAGATATTCTTTTGGCGGCGACGAGCATATCTTCGTTGAATGCGATGACGAAATGTCGCTTGAGGCGTTCTTCAAGGGCATGTCGATTACAAACGCTCTGCGCGACGCAAAGATCGACGGGGTCACCGAGATTTGCCCGGCAAACGCCGGTTTTCAGGTGCGGTTTAACCCCGATGTGATCGCGCCGGATGCAATGATGGCCAAATTGAAGGCACTGGAAGCGGCGGCGCAGTTGGGCTCATCGACGATGGAGACCCGGATCATCGAAGTTCCGGTCCTGTATAACGATCCCTGGACGCACGAGACACTGATGCGCTTTCGTGAACGGCATCAGGATCCGGCTTCGACAGACATCGAATATACGGCCCGGATCAATGGCCTTGATGGCATCGACGGTTTCATCAAGGCGCATTCCGGCGCACCATGGTTTGTGTCGATGGTGGGGTTCGTGGCAGGGCTGCCGTTCCTCTACCAGATGGTCGATCGCGCCCGGCAGATCCAGTCGCCCAAATACCTGCGGCCGCGCACCGATACGCCGCGGCTGACGGTGGGGCATGGCGGCTGTTTCGGCTGCATCTATTCGGTGCGGGGTGCCGGGGGGTATCAGATGTTTGGCATCACGCCGATGCCGATTTATGACCCCAATCAGCAGACCCCCTATCTGCGCGATTTCATGTGCCTGTTCAAACCCGGCGATATCGTGAAATGGAAATCTATCGACCGGGCTGAATACGACCACACGGTCGCCGAGGTGGAGGCCGGTCGCTGGATGCCCCGCATCGCCCCGGTCACCTTTTCTCTGGCGGCGTTTCAGGCGGATATCGACGGCACCAATGCGCGCATGATGGAGGCTCTCAATGACCATTGAGGTGATCAAACCGGGGCTTTCCACCACGGTGCAGGATTTGGGCCGACCGGGATATTACCATATCGGAATTCCGATGTCGGGTGGGATGGATATGCTGTCGCTGACAGCCGCAAACCTGCTGGTTGGCAATGAGGCCGGGGCCGCTGTGCTGGAGGCCGTGTTCATGGGGCCGGAGCTAGCCTTTACCTGCGATACCATGGTGGCGGTGACCGGGGCGGACCTGCCGGCCAGGGTGGACGGTGTGGAACAGGCGGGCTGGACGTCCTTTGCCGTCAAAAAGGGGCAGGTGCTCAGCTTTGGGTTTCTCAAGGCGGGGGCGCGGGCCTATATCGCGGTGTCGGGCGGCATTGACGTGCCTGTGGTTCTGGGGTCGCGGTCGACCTATACGCTGGGGGCACTGGGCGGGTTTCAGGGGCGAAAGTTACAGGCGGGCGATGTGCTGCCCATCGGTACAGGTGGGGGTGCCGCCGCAGGGCGGTTGGTCCCAGAGGCCCTGCGCCGCAAACCGGGTGTGCCGGCGGAATTGCGGATGTTGCCGGGGCTTTACTGGCACCGGATCACCGAAGCGGCAGGGAAGCGGTTCTTTGAAGACAGCTGGAAGGTCGCTCCCGAGGCTGACAGGATTGGCTACCGCTTCAAGGGCGGGCAAGCGCTTGAATTTGTGCCGCGCGAAGCCCCGTTTGGGGCGGGATCAGACCCGTCAAATATCGTTGATGCGTGTTATCCCTATGGCTCGATACAGGTTCCCGGTGGAACCGAGCCCATAGTTCTGCACCGCGATGCGGTTTCGGGTGGGGGCTATTTCATGGTTGGCACCGTGATTTCTGCGGATATGGACCTGATCGGCCAGCTGCAGCCACACACGCCAACGCGCTTTGTGCCGGTGAACATGGAACAGGCACTGCAAGCCCGACGCGACCGCACAGCAACATTGAATGCAATCGGCGCGATCCTCGCCTGACAGCACTTACCGGGGACTTGCCACGAAAGGTGGGGCGCATGACATGACGCAAGCCAAGCTGTCCGCCCCTCCAACCATTCTTAGGCGCAAGCTGCGGGTACTTGGCACATTGGTTACCCTGCTGCCCGGCGTGCGCGAACAGGCCGAGGCTGATCTGGGCATTGAGATTGTCTATGAAACGCTGGACTTCGTTGCCTGCCAACGAAGTGCCGCAATGCGCCCCGAAAGCTACGATGTGTACGAGCAATGCTTCCACAACCTGGACATCGTGTGGTTCTGGGGTGCGCTGCAAGCCATCGATACCGAGCGGATCGTCGAATGGTCCGGAATTTCGGGTCTCGCCAAAGAGGGGGGCATCAGCAAATATGCCTCGCGCGGACAGGGTGATGCGCCCGTCCGCAAGCTTTACGTGCAGCCTGGCGGCTTTCTCGGGCAAAAGCCGGCGCGCCATATCAGCATGTTGCCGACAGTGCACAATATGGACAGTTTCGGCTATGACCGCCGTGTCTTTGGATCGGTCCCGGATTTGCAGGCCAGTTGGGCGTGGCTACTGGACCGGCGCGCCAAGGGCAGGATTGCGCTGGTCGATGAACCGGCCATTGGCATCTTTGACGCAGCCCTTGCAGCCGAGGCCGCCGGGGAACTGCATTTTGAAGACATCGGAAACCTGAGCATTTCCGAAATCGACGCGCTGATGGCCCTGTTGGAGAATCGGCGCGGGCAGGGATATTTCTGTGCGACCTGGCGCAGCGGCGATCAGGCGTCGCGTCTTTTGCACGACGGACGTGTCGCGGTCCAAAGCATGTGGGCACCAGTCTATGGCGACATGGGGGCAATGACCGACCATTTCGCCGAGGCCGCCCCAAAGGAGGGCTATCGTGCCTGGCATGGCGGGGCCAGCCTGTCACGGCACCTCGCGGGTAGCGATCTGGACATGGCTTACGACTATCTTAACTGGTGGCTGACCGGTTTTGCGGGGGCGGTGATGGCGCGTCAGGGCTACTACATTTCGACGCCTGAACGCACCCGCAAGGTGATGCCACCGGACGAGTGGGCTTATTGGTATGACGGTGCGCCGGCCGCCTATGACCTGCTCGGACCTGCGGGGAATATCGTGGTGCGCAAGGGGGCGCTGAGGGCTGGGGGCACTTATCTGGAACGCGTCAGCCGCATCGCTGTGTGGAATACCGTGATGGAGGAATACAACTATGCCGCCCGCGCCTGGGACCATTTCGTGCGCCGCGTGAACGAAGGTGCGGCATGATCCGGTCGTCGAACCCGTTGGCAATGGAGCCGCGCTATGAGCTGATCACGCAGGTATTGCGGCGCAATATCGTGGCCGGCCAGCTTCCTGTCGGGCTGGTGCTGCTGGAAGGCCCGATTGGCGCACTGATGCAGACCAGCCGGGCCCCCGTTCACGCCGCCCTGCGCCAACTGCTGGCCGAGGGATTGATCCATCGGTTCGAGGGGCGCGGATTTCTGGTAGGCCGCGAAAGTCTGGGCACCCGCCCGCTGCGCCGCGACATCAGCGAATTCGACCTGGACATTCCCGATCAAGTCGATGACGCCTTGCAGACCAGAGGCACCTGGAAGCATGTCTATGAGCAGATCGAGGATCAGGTTGCATCCTGCCAGATCTTTGGCGAATTCCGAATCATCGAGACCGCGTTGGCCGAATACCTGGGGGTCAGCCGTACTGTGGTCCGCGATGTCTTGGCTCGGTTGCACGGCCGCGGCCTGATCCGCAAGAACTCCAGTTCACACTGGATTGCCGGACCGCTGACGGCGCGCATCCTGCGCGAGAAATACGAGCTGCGTGCCATCGTTGAACCTGCCGCTCTTCTGCTTGCAGCACCGCACATTTCCTATGAGGTGATCGAGCAGATTCGTGAGCGGATCGATTCTGACAGCACGCTGAGCTGGGAAGCGATGGAAGATGCCTTGATGGAGCATTGCATCGCGAAGGCACAAAACATGTCGCTGGTCGAGATTATCCGCAACAACCGCTTGCTGTTATCGTCGGTCAACCGTGCGCTGACGAGGCTGGGTCTGCCGCCCGATGACATCGCTCTGGACCAATACCGCACGCTGTTTC
>JANOMH010000319.1:0-2350 GCA_031420215.1 Rhodobacterales bacterium
CGGCCCAAGCCGCGCCTTCAGCGCCCCAAGCTCGCCCTCCCACGCCAGCATCGACCCGCTCCACCCCGATACCGACATCGCAATACTCCTCCCAGAACACAGACAGGAGAGCACCAATCCAGACAATTGCAACTGTAGTACTGGTTCTCAAGTTACAAAAGGCTAGGCGAAAAATTATTTTGCCGACACCCGCCTGCGTAGAGTTGCTTACTGTGATCGGCCCGGATGCCCAACAGTACATCAACACGATAGCAAAGTCTCGCGTGTTTGAACTCGCAGCGTTTGACGGCAAGTGTGCGTCTGAGTTGGCGCTGTTGAATCGAGGAATTTTTTCGACTCTAGACAAGAAGAACAAACTGGAACCGTACCAAAAAGTAAAATTTGATCGACAAATAGTAGCGATCTGCTGCGCTAACGGCGTGACTGAACGCTATACGGACGATGACAGGCTCGCCAACCGTGCGCGCATGTGTGGTATCACCCCCATAGGCATCGCTGACATTCCGATCCCAGAAAGCGCCCGCCAGATCGTTATGCAGCTAGAACCACATGAGCCAATCCCGAAATGGGAAGACGATGCCGAGCAACCAAGACCAGATCAACCAGTTCAAAGAAACAGCCCGCCAGTTTAAGCGCGGCGACGACGAATCCAAGTTTGCCGCTGCCTTGAAGCAGATTGCCAAGGCAAAACCGCCCATTGAACCCGAGAAGAAGCAAGCGCATTGGACTGCGCGGCGAACAAGGTTTAGTGGAGTGGTTTGTCAAGTATAACATCGCCTTATGACAACACCTATTTTACCATGCCGATGCTGATGGCCGGTGGTGGCTTTGCCTTCCAAAAGGTGGACGGGGTTTATGACGACGCCGTCACTGGCGTGAACACCGAAGGGGCAATTGCCGGGGCCGAAAAGCTGCGCTCGCTGTTTGACGCAGGCATTCTGCCAACCGGCGTGGATTACGGCATGATGGATGCGTCCATGGCAGGCGGAGAGGTTGCCATGGTGCTGAACGGGCCGTGGTCCTGGGCCGGCTACCGTGCGGCTGGCATCAATATCGCCGTGGCCCCGATCCCCACGGTAAACGGCAACGCATCCCCGCCGTTCCTTGGCGTGCAGGCGCTGGGCATCAATGCCGCATCACGCAACGCTGACCTCGCGGTAGAGTTTATCGAGAATTATCTGGCCGTTGATGAATGACTTGCTTTTTGGAACGCGGGCGGAGGCATTGGTGCATTGGCCGATTCTTCGGCTGCGGCGGCGCAGGCCGATCCGCTGGTCGCTGGCATGTTGGCTGTTGCCGCGATTGGCGTGCCGATGCCGTCCAATCCCGAAATGGGTGCGTTCTGGTCGGCGATGGGGCCGGCGCTGACCAATATCACGATCGGAGCTGCCACCCCGGCAGATGCCCTGAACGACGCGGCCGCGCGGATTCTCGGCGAATAAAGACACTAGAGCGTGTCGCGTTCATTCGGGTTTGTATCCTGCGGCGATGAGGTAGTTGAGGCATTCGTCTTCGGTGAAGAGGTCGCAGACTGTTCCGACGGCTTTCCAGAGGTCTTCGTAGGTGCGGGCTGCGGCTTTGCGCAGGAGCGCTTTGAGCTTTGCGAAAGCCATTTCGATGGGGTTCAGGTCGGGGCTGTAGGGTGGCAGCGGCAGGAACCAGCAGCCGATGTCGCGCAAGGTCTGCGCGGCCTTCGGGCTTTTGTGGCTCGACAGGTTGTCCAGGAGTGAGGAGGATCAGAAAACAGTCCGGGGGACTGTTTTCCCGACGAACGACGTCGCCTGCCTGCAGGGTTGGGGCCAACTGGGTCTCGATGTAGAGATCGAACAGGTCGCGGTTGATCGGGCCGTCGATGACCCAAGGGGCATCGAGGCGGTCATGGCGGAGGGCCGCGATGAAAGTTTGCGTCTGCCAGTGGCCGAAGGGCGCATGATCGACCAACCGTTCGCCGCGCGGCGCCCAACCAGTGGTCTTGGCCATGTTGGTCTTGACGGAGGTTTCGTCAATAAATCCAATCCGCGTCAGCAGGTTGGCCATGAAGGGCTGACGGCGGGTGATCCAGATGTGCCGCGCGGCGGCGACCTCGGGGCGCTTCTGTTCGGCGGCTTGCAGGTCTTTTTTTGTGCGTCAGGCCGAGGTCACGGAGCAGCCGCCAGACCGAGCCGCGGTGCACCGTGGTGCCATGCGTGGCCGTGATCTCGGCGGCCAACGCGGCGGCCGTCAGGTCGCGCTTCTCGCCGATCCGGCGCGCGACCCAGTCCTTCAGAGCGGACAGTTTGCCATGCCCGCCGCCATTGCCTTGCGCTTTCGGCACAAGGCCCCCGGTCGCCGCCTTCAACTTCACCATATC
>JANOMH010000320.1:0-4450 GCA_031420215.1 Rhodobacterales bacterium
AACGGCAGTGGGCCGATCAGGCCGGGTCATCAGGCGCATCGCAGCCTCGTATCCGAACTGGCCGGAATAGCGGCCGTCAACTACAAGGCTGGGATCAACGGTCAGGCCCGAGGCTTGCATCGTTTGCACATAGCCGCGCAACCGGCCCACCGCAGTGTAAAGTCCGGTCGTCCCACCGATATAGGCGATGCGGGAATGCCCCAGCCGGATCAGATGTTCGGTCAGCATCGCACTGGCCAGCACATTATCGGTGCCAACATAATCCGACTGCACCCCGTCAACCTTGTGATCAAACAGCACAAGCGGCATCGACAGCCGTTTGATATGGGCCGCATCATCGGCATACAGCCCGCAGGGTGACAGGATCATACCCGCCACCCGCTGCCCGGACAAATGGTTCAGAATCATCGCCTCATTCGCCGGGCTGCCTGCAGTATCGGAAACGACGACAAGATAATTATCCGCCATCGCACAGCTTTCAATCTCGAGCAGGAGGTTGCCAAAGAACGGGTTGGTGATGTCGGACACCACCATGCCGATCAGCCGGGACCGCCCGCGCTTCAGGCTTTGGGCAATCGGATTGGCGCTATAGCCGACCTGTGCTGCGGCGTCGGCCACCTTGCGGCGGGTCTCGTCACTGACCCGCTCTGGCGCGCTGAGGGTCAGGGACACAGTCGAGATTGAGACCCCGGCAAGACGTGCCACATCGCGGATCGTGGCCATTTGATCGAAACCTTTCGCTGGCATCCAGGACCACTGCTGTCTTGGCGCAGAATTCATAAGTCTGTCAACTTACTATGGCCAAACCCTTGTTTTATTCTGCTTTGCAGCAAAACCTTCCCTGCTGACCTTTGCTTTTGCAGCATAGAGAATGACTTGACAGAGCCTGATTCCATATGCCTGTGTAATTCATATCGAAACGGTTCGATAAATGGCTGGCGCAGCAAAGCCTTGTCTGTATGGCCCGTCACCTGCGCATCAATAACCTAAAACCGGCACATCGCCGGACCTGTTGTTTTGGCCCATTCACCCCACTTTGAACGTCCACATTTCTGGGAGGAACAGAATGAAACTGGATCTGAAAACCAAACTTAAGCTGGCGCTTAGCGGCCTCGCCCTGCTTGGCGCAACCCTGCCGACTGTGTCCACGGCGCAAGAGCCTGTCACTCTGACCATGTGGGCGTTGCAGAACGAAAATTATCCTGAATTCATCGCCGCCGCAGCGGCCAAGTTTCAGGAAACCCATCCCAATGTGACGATCAATCTGCAATCCACCCCGAACGAAGCTTACAAGACCGCTATTCAGGTGGCGCTGGTTGGATCGGAACCGCCTGATGTGTTTTTCAACTGGGCAGGCGAGGATTCCGCCCGGATGGTCCGTGACGGGCTGGCGCTTGACCTGACCGAACTGGGCAATGAGCCGGGCAATTTCCGTAGCCTGATTTCAGAAAGCTGGCAGGGCACGTTCAAAGTGGGCGACGGCTATTACGGTGTGCCGACCAATGCAGTGACCAAGTATTTCTACTATAACGCCGCGTTTTTTGCCGAACACCAACTTGCTGTGCCGACCACGTTCACCGAACTTCTGGGCCTGTGCACAGCGATCCGCGCCATCGACCCGGAAATTGTGCCGCTGCCCTTGGGCAATTCGGAACGCTGGAAGATGAACCACTACATCACCCTGATCAATGAACGGATTCTGGGGATCGATGCGACCCGCGCCGATTATTCACTGACCGCGCCGGAAGATCAGTTGTTCACCAATCCCGGCTATGTGACCGCTTGGGAAAAGGTGCTGGAGCTGCAATCAGCGGGTTGTTTTCAGGACGCACCCAACGCCACCTCGCCCGAGGTGTCGCGTACCATGTTCAGTTCTGAAATCTCGCCGATGATCTTTTGCGGGTCGTGGTGTGCCGGAATTTTCGATAGCGAAGGGTTTACCGGCTATGCGCTGTTCCGGTTTCCGGTGATCGAAGGCGGGGCCAGCGATGGCACCACCAACATGGTCGTCCCGGAAGGATTGCAAATCGCCGCCGCGACTGCGCATCCAGAGGAAGCGGTCGCCTGGGCCAGCTTTCTTGTGTCGCCTGAGATTGCCAAACTGCAGGCCGAAATGATGAAAAGCCTGCCCTCAAACGCCAGCCTTGTGGGCGACATCACCGAAGCGACGGAACAATTCAAATGGATCGTCAATGATGTGGCATCCCTGTCGGCCAGCTTCAACGTCATCGACGTGGAAGTCGAAGCCTCGGTCGCCAATGCCTATCTGGATGCGGGAACCGAGATTCTGAACGGCACCATGACACCCCAACAAGCCATGGATTCGATCCGCGCCGCAGCCTTGGCCGCCAAAGCCGCGATGCAATAGCCGTCAGTTTGCCATAGGTCGCGCGGGCGAACTCCCTGCGTTCTGTGCGACCTGCCTCGCGTCCTTCTGGCCCCGTCAGCCCGGTCAGCCCGGTCAGCCCGGTCAGAAGGACGCCCTTTCCCCCGGTCCCGAAAGCGAGCCCATGCCCGCCCTGCAGCGCAAACCGCAATTCTCGGCCCGCACCTCGGCCCTGATCCTGCTGACCCCTGCCCTTGGGCTATGTGCAGTCTTTATCTTTATCCCCGCAATTCTGGCCATCACCGGCAGCTTTTATGCCTTTGGCATCACCTCGCGCAGTTGGAATTGGGTGGGCATCGACAACTACACCCGGGCAATGACCGACCCGATTTTCTGGCTGGCCCTGCGCAACAACCTGATCATCGTGCTGGGATCCATCGTGCTGCAAGTCGGCTTTGGGACGATCATTGCAGCCATCCTTGACCGGGGCTTGCCCCGCGCCAGCACGATATTCCGCACGATTATCTTTGCCCCCATGGTCGTGTCCGCTGTCGCAGTGGCAGTGATCTGGCAGGTGCTGCTTGATCCCAATGTCGGTGGCATCAATGCCATCATCAAAGCTGTCGGCCTGACCCCGCCGCAACTGGGCTGGCTGGGCGATCCCGACATTTCAATCTGGGTGGTGCTGATGATTGCCTGCTGGCAATACACCGGATTCATGATGGTGCTGATCCTTGCGGGCCTGCAAGGCATCCCCAGAGACCTGTATGAAGCCGCCGCTTTGGACGGGGCCAAGGGCCTCAAGGCGTTCCGCCACATTACCCTGCCCTCAATCCGCAATGTGCTGATCGTGGCGGTCCTGATCACGACCATTGGCGGGTTCAAGGTGTTTGACCTGATCTTTGCGACCACTGGCGGCGGGCCAGCCAATGCGACGCAAGTGCTTGGCACCTATATCTATTTGCAGGCTTTCAATCTGGGCAATATGGGCTATGCCGATGCGATTTCCGTCATTCTGCTGCTGATCGCGCTGGCGCTTGGCTGGTTGCAGATCAAATCTTCGCGGCGGGCATAAGATGACCCATTTCCGCCTGACCAACATCATCATGTACGGATTTGTCAGCCTGTGGAGCCTGTTTGTCCTGCTGCCCTTGACATGGATGGTGCTGGCGGCGTTCAAAACCAAACGGTCAATGTTCATGGACCCGCTGGGCCTGCCCGAGAGCCTTGCTACCACATCCTTCGGTCGCGCGTGGGACGTGGGGATGGGCACCTTCCTGCTGAATTCGACGCTGGTCACCGCGGCCTCGGTGGCGGTGATTATCGCGGTCAGCGGGATGGCGGCTTATGTGTTGGCGCGGTCGGACGGGTTGATCCTGAAAGCGGTCTACCTGCTGATTGTCGCGGGCTTTGCCGTGCCGGTGCAGGCCGTTCTGGTGCCGCTTTATCAAATGATTTCGGGGGCAGGCATGCTCAATTCCCTGACCGCCATCGTGCTGCCCTATGCGGCTTACGGCGTGCCTTTTACCACGATCCTGTTTTACGCCTTTTTCCTCGATTTCCCGCGCGAGCTGGAGGAGGCGGCGCGACTGGACGGCTGTTCGCGCATCGGAACCTTTTTCAGGGTGATCCTGCCGCTGTCCGGCCCGGCAATCGCTTCAGCGGCGATCTTTCAGGCCGTCTTCATCTGGAATGAATTCGTGCTGGCCCTGCTGATGCTGACGGATGCAGACCAGAAAACCCTGCCCGTCGGCATCCTGCAACTGCGCGGTGAATATACCGCCGACTGGCCGGCGATGATGGCGGGCCTGTCCATCGCGATCCTGCCGATCCTTGCGATCTTTATTCTGGCACAGAAATATTTCGTCCGGTCACTGGCCGGATTGGGCAAATAGGGGCGATGATGGCCGAGCTTGAAATTCGCAATCTGACCAAGGATTACGGGGCTTTCAAGGCGATCAAGGACGTGTCCTTTACCGCCACTTCCGGCGAATTCGTGGTCATGGTCGGTCCGTCCGGTTGCGGCAAATCCACCCTGTTGCGCACCATTGCCGGGCTGGAGGACTGCACCTCCGGCGCCATCCTGATCAATGGCCGCGATATCACCCGCGATGAGCCATCCGA
>JANOMH010000321.1:0-8801 GCA_031420215.1 Rhodobacterales bacterium
GCGGTCGAGGAAATGGCGGCGCCCATCGGCCCCTTCAATCCAGAGCCGGTCCATCGCCGGGACCAGCCAGAGGATACGGGCGATGCGGCCAAGGGCAAGCTGGGGTGCGGTTTTGCCATCGATTTTCACGACCCGCGCCTGCCCGGGTTCAGCCCAGGTTTCAACCTCGTAGCCCTGCACCAGCGCCGCCACTTTCCAGCCCAGCGACTCAGGGCGCCGGATCAGGTCGTCAGTCGCCGCCCGGCGCAAGCCACGGCCGGGGGACAGCAGGGATACCGCCTCGATCAGATTGGTCTTGCCCGCGCCATTAGGGCCAAACAGGGCGACCGGGCGTCCATTGAGCGCTAGTTCCGCCCGCCGGTGCGAGCGGAAGTGCGAGAGGGTGAGGTTAGCGAGCGCGGTCATCGGGGTGGACCCAACCGAAGGGTGGGGCGTAAGCGGAAGGTCGCGGGATAGACCGGCCCTGCGCCGGGGTCACAATGGCAGGCAGGATGGCAGCGTCGATCTGATCTTCGCGCAGTTTGATCACGGCGTCGGCTGTATCGCGCAAATGGTGCAATTTGTGGCCGCGACCTGGCGGAACAACAACGATCCGTTTGACATGAGGGTGGTGTTGTTTCAAAAACCGCAAAGTCGATGCCTGATCCGTGTCGGCGGTCACAAGGAACACGACATCGACCAGACCCATGCAGACGTCGTGATAAGCTGACAGCGCAATATTGATATCCGTTTCTTTTTCGCGCGGCTGCAACCATGATCTACCGCAATCCTTGCACGACATCGGTTCGTGGGTCGTGTGCCCAAGAACTACTTTGACGCCAAATGTTTGCTGTGCTGCGTTATAGGCCTCGTGGCGTTTTCGCTTTTCAAAATCACCGGGAAAAAACGCTGTGCAAAACACCAGCCGATCAATCTGATGCGCATGGCCTTTGGCAAAGTTCTCTGACAAGCGCCGGAGGTTTAGCCACTTAAAGTAAGGCTTTTTTAGATCATCAAGCGCATGATACATGTTGAAACCATCGACATACACGCCGCCACGCAGACGCGGGCTTATTGACATCTTAACTCCTGTCACACATATTGTGATTGCAACACCGTATGGTACGCCCAGCGGTCCCCCGCGAACTACGGTTCGCGGGGATTTTGTTTGTTACACCCGCATCGGCATGACGACATAAACGGCACTGGTGTCATTGCCTTCGCGCATCAATGTCGGGTCGCCGGAGGAGTTGAACAGGAAGACGGCGTTTTCGCGGTCGACCTGTGATGCGATTTCCAGCAGGTATTTGGCGTTGAACCCGATTTCCAGCTTTTCGTCGCCATAGGCCACAGCCAGTTCTTCCTCGGCATGGCCGGTTTCCGGGGCGTTGACGGACAGGATCAGGCGGTCCTCGTCGATCGTCAGTTTCACTGCGCGGGACCGTTCGGAGGAGACAGTGGCGACCCGGTCCACAGCTTTGGCAAATTCGGCGGCGTCGACCTCGAGCCGCTTGGTGTTGCCCTGCGGGATGACGCGGGTGTAGTCGGGAAAGGTGCCGTCGATGACTTTGGAGGTCAGGGTGATCGTCGGCGTGGCAAAGCGGATCTTGGTTTCCGACACCGAAACGGCGATCAGCGCATTGTCGTCGTCCAAGAGCTTGCGCATCTCGCCCACGGTTTTGCGCGGCACAATGACGCCGGGCATGTCCTCGGCCCCCATTGGCAGGGGGGCGTCGATCCGGGCCAGACGGTGGCCGTCGGTGGCAACACAGCGCAGGACTTTCGCCCCATCACTGTCGGACACATGCATATAGACGCCGTTCAGGTAATAGCGGGTTTCCTCGGTCGATATCGCGAACTTCGATTTGTCGAACAACCGGCGCAGGACCGGTGCGGGGGCGGTGAAATTGCTGGCGTAATCCGACGTGGCCATCACCGGGAAATCTTCGCGCGGGAGCGTGGCCAGCGCAAATGTCGACCGGCCTGCCTCGATCGTCAGTCGCCCGGTCTGGGCGTTGTCTGACAAGGTGACAAGCGCACCGTCAGGCAGTTTGCGCACGATCTCATTCAGGGTGACGGCGGACACCGTGGTGGCGCCGGGACGGTCAACCTTGGCAGGGGCCAGATCGACCACTTCGATATCAAGGTCGGTGGCGCGGAATTTGGCGACATCGCCTTCGGCCTCGATCAGCACATTGGCGAGGATGGGAATCGTATTGCGCCGTTCGACCACGGATTGCGCCTGTGCCACAGCTTTCAGAAGGGCCGCGCGTTCGATACTGAATTTCATGTCCCAGACTCCGCCTTTTGCCGGTCACAAGGCCGGGATGCGAAAACTACCTGTTTTCGCATCCCGGTCCAGTGGTTTTGTCAGACTGTTGGTGAGTGTTGCTGTGGCGTCAAGCCTCTAAGGCGCGGCGCAGCAATTCCAGATCATCGGCGATCTGGCTGTCGATGGCTTTGAGTTCCTCGATCCGCTTGACCCCATGCATGATCGTGGTGTGATCGCGGCCGCCAAAGCGACGGCCGATTTCCGGCAGCGACCGGTTGGTCATGTGCTTGGCCAGATACATCGCCACTTGCCGGGGCCTTGCATAGCTGCGCACCCGTTTGGGACCGATCAGGTCGGACAGGCGGATATTGAAATGGTCGCTGACCTTGCGCTGAATCTCTTCGATGGTGATCTTGCGATCACTGGCGCGCAGGATGTCGGCCAGACAATCGGTGGTCAGTTCCAGCGTGATGTCGCGGCCCACGAGCGAGGCAAAAGCGAAGAGCCGGGTCAGCGCCCCTTCGAGGACGCGGACATTGGTCGATATGCGATGGGCGAGGAATTCGAGCACGCCATCGCGGATCACCAGCCCATTATACTGGGCTTTATAGACTTCGACTTTGGATTGCAGAATGCCAAGCCGCAGTTCGTAATCGGTGGGGTGAAGATCGACCACCAGGCCGCATTGCAGGCGCGATTTGATCCGGTCTTCGAGGTCTTTGATCTCGCCAGGGGCGCGGTCGGCAGAGAGGATGATCTGTTTTTGGCCATCGACCAGAGCATTGAAAGTATGGAAGAATTCCTCTTGGGTGCTGTCCTTGCCGGCCATGAATTGCACATCGTCCACCATCAGCACATCGACAGAGCGGAACAATTGTTTGAAATCCATCATCCGGCGTTCGCGCAAGGCGTTGATAAAGCGGTACATGAACTGCTCGGCGGACAGATACAGCACGTTCAGGCCGGGTTGACGGGCGCGCAGGTCGTGCGCGATCGCATGCATCAGGTGGGTTTTGCCAAGGCCGACGCCGCCATACAGGAACAGCGGGTTAAAGGTGACAGGGCCGCCCTCAGCCACACGGCGGGCGGCGGCATGGGCCAGTTCGTTGGGTTTTCCCACAACGAACCGCTCAAAGGTAAAGCGCGGGTCAAGGGCTGCGACTTTTTCTTCGGGTTCGGCCACAGGTGCTGCCTCTGGTGCGTCTACTGCCCGGATCACCGAGCGGCGGCTGTTGGCGGCAATCGCAAATGACAAGCGCTGCACAGGCATGCCAGAGCGGTTCAGGTGGTACAGAATCGCATCGCCAAAGTTCTGTGACACGTAATTGCCCATGAAAGTAGTGGGCACATGAAAGATCGCCACGTCTTCGGCCAGGGCCCCGAATTCCAGCGGTTCGATCCAGTTTGTATAGTTATGCGTGCCGACCGTCCCGCGCAGACCCTCGCGGACCTGCGTCCATCTGTCATTCGTCATTCTTGTACCAGATCCAAATAAATGCCCAAGTTCGTTCTTTAGGCGAACCCAACGCCCTTGCCGTGCCCCATGCCACAAAGTGTGTGGCCCCCCTTTTTTTGCGGATCACATGGCGCGGTCTGCCGTTTGACAAGGTGCCCCGGTCCCAACCGGAGGTCGCCCAAATAGCAGTCCGGTCCTGTTCAATGTTACAGTCCGCCAACGTCCACACCGGCGCGGGGGCCAGCGATCAGACATTGTCGGATTGCAACGTTGATGGGGGAAAAAGCATTCTGGACCAGTCACTTGACCAGTACCCAAAACACCGGACAAACATCACACCATGCTGGCAGGCCAGCACGGCAGAAATCCGCCAATCTGTCAAAGCACCAACCCCACAGATGCAGTCAACCAACCTGTCACAGTTGGGATCAACCCCCGCGCATGCCCGACGTGTTCATGTTCCCCCAGGAACGATGTGAATCGCTTGAGCAAACTAGCAAGTGGGCAGCAGGGCGTTCAACTGAACAACGCGCTTGACTCAGGGATTGCCGGAAAAGAATCTGTGAGCCCGGTCAGTTGCTTTGGAATCTGTGTGACTTAGGCGGGGTGGTGTGGCGGCGGGGCATATTCACCGCGGATTGAGCAATGGTGTTCACGTCCCCACTTGACAGGCCCCGGATGCTGAGTCGCTGCCAAAAGCCGGTTTTCATGGGCAAGGTTATGCCGAACAGCCAAAAGGGCGCGCCTTGCAGCACGCCCTATATATCTGGCTCTGAACCGGGATTGATCTGACGATCAGGCGGTAACGAGTGCTTTGACCCGGCTGGACAGACGTGACATTTTCCGAGCAGCGGTGTTCTTGTGAACCACGCCTTTGGTCACGCCGCGCATCAGCTCGGGCTGGGCTTCGCGCAGGGCTGCCTTGGCCGCGTCAGCACTGCCAGAGGTGATCGCCTCTTCGACTTTGCGCAGGAAAGTGCGGATCCGGCTGCGGCGCATTTTGTTGACGGCAAAGCGGGCCTCGTTCTGGCGGGCACGCTTTTCGGATTGTGGGCTGTTGGCCATGTATCTGTCGTCCCAGTTCGGGTGTAGGGTAATCTGAAGCCGGGTCTTTAGGCCCTCAACGCGGGCAAGTCAACAGGGGTGGGCGAATTGTCTGTGCCTTTGATCGGCGGCACTTGCGGCAGAGTCAGGCCTCCGGCGGGGATATTTATCAACCCAAAGAAATGGGCAAGCAAGAATCATTGGTCGTGGAACTTGGCTTCACGTTTGGCGACAAAGGCGGCCATGCCTTCTTTTTGATCCTCGGTGCCGAAGAGTGACTGGAACATGCGGCGTTCGAACAACAGGCCCTCGGCCAGAGTGGATTCGTAGGACCGGTTGACCGCTTCTTTGGCGGCCATCACTGCGATCTGCGATTTGGCGGCGATTTTGGTGGCCATGGCGCGGGCTTCGTCCAGCAGTTTATCGGCGGGGACGACCCGGCTGACCAGCCCAGAACGCTCCGCCTCGGCCGCATCCATCATCCGCCCGGTCAGGTTCATGTCCATCGCCTTGGCTTTGCCCACAAAGCGGGTCAACCGTTGGCTGCCGCCCATTCCGGCGATGATGCCCAGATTGATTTCAGGCTGGCCGAATTTGGCGGTATCCGCACAGATGATCGTGTCGCACATCATCGCCAGTTCGCAACCGCCGCCCAAAGCATAGCCCGCCACAGCGGCGATGATCGGCTTGCGGATTTTGCCCATCCGGTCAGAGGTGCTGCTGAACCGGGTGGACAAGTAAGCCTCGACATAGGTCATGCCGGCCATTTCGGTAATGTCGGCCCCGGCGGCAAAGGCTTTGTCCGACCCGGTCAGGATAATGCAGCGGGCCTTGGGGTCTGTATCGCAATCCTCAAGCGCCTGCATCAGTTCGGACAAAAGCTGTCCGTTCAGCGCATTCAGCGCTTCGGGCCGGTTCAGGGTGATCTGGGCGATGCCTTCGGCGATGGTCAGCATGATGGTATGAAAGGGCATACGGTTCTCTTATTTCTGACAGGAGGGGCAAAAGAAGGTGGAGCGCCCGGATTGGACGATGCGGGCGATGGGGGTGGCGCAATTGAGGCAGGGTTGCCCTTCGCGGTCATAGACACGGAAACTGTGCTGGAAATAACCCAGTTCGCCGTCGGTCTGGCGGTAATCCTTGAGCGAGGATCCCCCGGCCTCGATCGCCTCGGTCAGGATTTGCCGGATCGTCGGCACAAGGGATGCCACGCGCGGCCCGGACAGGTTTCCCGACAGGGTTGTCGGGCTGATGCCCGCCCGGTGCAGCACTTCGCAGACATAGATATTGCCAAGGCCGGCCACATTTTTCTGATCGAGCAGGGCGGTTTTGATCGGGGTTTTCCGGTTCTTAAGCCGGGCTTTCAGGCTGTGTTCGTTAAAGGTATTGCCCAGCGGTTCAGGGCCGATGTCCTTGATCAGCCAATGGGATTCGGTGGCTGGCGTGGCGGTCAGGTCCATCGCGCCGAACCGGCGGGCATCGTTGAAGGTGATCCGGGTGCCGTTGTCCATGTCGAGCAGAACATGGTCGTGTTTTGTGGGGGCCGGGTGGTCGTGGTGGAATGCACCCACCATCTGGCCGGAAATCAGCATTCGCCCGGACATGCCTAGATGGATGATCAGAGTCTCGCCCGAGGACAGGTCGGCCAGGATGTATTTCGACCGGCGGCGCAGGGCGGTGACTGTTTGCCCGATCAGCCGACTGGCCATATTTTCGGGAAACGGCCAACGCAGATCCGGGCGGTTCACCGCCGCCGAGGCTATTACCGCCCCCTCCATCACCGGGGCGAGCCCGCGACGAACCGTCTCAACTTCGGGCAGTTCGGGCATGTGGACTTCCTATGGGCGGGGCAATTGTGTAACCCCGTGTCTAGCACGGGTTTCAGGGGCCGGACCAGCCGATGACGGATGACAGTGACAAGACCACGCATTTCGGTTTTGAAACCGTGCGCGAGGGCGACAAGGCTGGCCGGGTGCGGGGCGTGTTTACCTCTGTGGCCAGCAAATACGATATCATGAATGACGTGATGTCAGGCGGCGTGCACCGGATCTGGAAAGACGCGATGATGGACTGGCTGGCCCCGCGCGCAGGCCAGCGGTTGCTGGATGTGGCGGGCGGGACCGGGGATATTGCGTTCCGGTTTCTCAAACGTGCCGGGAATGGGTCGGCTGTGGTGCTGGATCTGACCGAAAACATGCTGATCGAAGGGCGCAAACGGGCCGAGGCGGAACGGCTGGCTGACAGTCTGGAATGGGTAGTTGGCGACGCGATGGCGCTGCCGTTTGCCGACAATTCGTTCGATGTTTACACGATTTCCTTTGGGATCAGGAATGTTGTGCGGCCCCAGGACGCGCTGAAAGAGGCCTATCGGGTTTTGAAACCGGGTGGGCGGCTGATGGTGCTGGAATTCAGCCAATTGCCTAACCCGATGATGCAAAAGGCATATGATCTGTATTCCTTCAACGTGATTCCCCGGTTGGGGCAGATGATTGCCGGCGATCGTGACAGTTATCAGTATCTGGTTGAATCCATTCGCAAGTTTCCCGATCAGGAAACGTTTCTGGGGATGATCCGGGAGGCGGGTTTCGGCAATGCCAAATACCGTAACCTGACGCTGGGCGTGGCCGCATTGCATTCCGGCTGGAAGCTTTGAGAGGCCCGCACAATATCTGGCGGCTGATCCGGACCGGGGCGACGCTGGAGCGCGCGGGTGCGATGAATGTCGTGCTGGATGCGTTCGAGGCGGGGCCGGTCCTGCGCGGTGTGGCGCGGGCTTTTGCATGGCCGTTCAAGTGGTTGGGCTATCGGGGTGACCCGGATTTGCCCCCCGCTACCCGCGCGCTGACGGCACTTGGTCCGGCTTACATCAAATTCGGTCAGGTGCTGTCAACCCGCCCCGATGTGGTCGGCGATGAATTGGCAGTGCAGCTGCGCGTCTTGCAGGACAAGCTCGCCCCATTCCCGACCGATGCGGCCAGGGCCGAGGTCGAGCGCGAACTGGGGCGGCCCTTGGACCAGATGTTCAGCAGTTTTTCCGCGCCTGTTGCTGCGGCCTCGCTGGCGCAGGTGCACAAGGCTGTGCTGGTCGAGTCGGGCGAAGAAGTCGCGGTCAAGGTCTTGCGTCCTGGCATTGAAAAGGCGTTTCGCAAAGATCTTGACGCGTTCTACTTTGCCGCCCGGATGATCGAGCTTTTGTCGCCCGCGTCACGCCGCCTGCGCCCGATGGATGTGATCACCCATTTCGAAGGCATCGTGATGGGCGAGCTGGACTTGCGATTGGAAAGTTCCGCCGCCGCCGAATTTGCGGCTAATACGGCTAAGGATGCCGGATTTCAGGTGCCCGCGATCAAGTGGCATTTGTCGGCCCGGCGTGTGATGACCCTGGGGTGGGCCGAAGGGATCGGCGCGGCTGATGTAGCGGCGATTGATGCGGCCGGGCATGACCGCCGTGCTCTGGCCACGCGGGTGTTGCAACTGTTCCTGAGCCATGCTTTGCGCGACGGGTTTTTTCATGGCGATATGCATCAGGGCAATCTGAAGATCGCGCAGAATGGCGACATCATTGCCTATGACTTCGGGATCATGGGGCGGATTGATGAATATACCCGCCGGGTCTATGCCGAGATCCTGTTCGGCTTTATCCGCCGCGATTTCAAACGGGTGGCCGAAGTGCATTTCGAGGCGGGCTATGTCCCTGCGGACCGGGATGTCGACGAATTTGCCCGGGCCTTAAGGGCGGTGGGGGAGCCGATTTTCGGGATGGATGCGAGTCGGATTTCGATGGGCCGGTTGCTCGCCTATCTGTTTGAAGTGACCGAGCGGTTTGGGATGGAAACCCGTACCGAACTGATCTTGCTGCAGCGCACCATGGTGGTGGTCGAAGGGGTCGCGCGGACGCTGGACCCGCATATGAATATCTGGGACGTGGCCAAGCCGATTGTCGAGGATTATATCAAGAAAAGCATTGGGCCGCAGGCCCTGCTGCGCGATCTGGCCAAGACTGTGCGGGTGCTGGCCCGGTTCGGCCCGCGCCTGCCGGGACTGGCCGAG
>JANOMH010000322.1:0-6647 GCA_031420215.1 Rhodobacterales bacterium
CGAAGGCCGGGGCCTCGATGCTTTGTCGAGAGCCATCGGGACCCCGGCCTTCGCCGGGGCGAGATCGGGGGGAATGCCTCGCATAAAACCCAAATCGCCTTAAATACCTGAGACTGCCATTGCCGTCCGTGCTTTGGTCAAGAATGCGAAAATGGCAGAGGTTACCCACTGCCATTTTAGTTCAAATCGATCAGTCGATCAGGCGCTTTTGCGCTCTGGGTTAAACCGGGTTTCCTCGTTCACGACAAAGCGCCCGTTGGCGGTTTTCATGATCCGGCCCTGACGCAACAAGGTGCCAAACGAGCGCAGGCCATCTTCACGGCTGAAATCCTGTTCGGCCATGTCCTGCACTTTCTTCATCAGCTGTGGGCGCGAAAAATCTTCGACCCCTTCGACGAAGGATGTATAGGCTGCGGCTGCTTCGAGCAGATCAGGCAGTTGCGTGGCACCCATGCTGGCCGCAAATTCGGCGAACGACGTGGCCGTCACTGCAGTGGCAACGGGGGCGGGGGTGATGGCCTCGTCCTGTACCGAAACACGGCGGGGCCGGATTGGCGTGGTCGATTTTGGTCCGGGGCGCGGCAACGGGATATCGATCCGTTGCGAGGCCACCAGTTTCAACGGGGCCGGGCGCGGCCTTTCGCTGCGTTGCTCAGTGCTGATTTCACCGATCATCCGGTGCGGGCGAACGACCTGTTTGAGGTCGTCGCGGAACGCATTTTCGACCTCATCGGGTTCCGGCTCTTCTGCTGTTTCGCCCAGGATGCGCGCAGCTTCGGTTGCGGCGACGGCTGCTTTCAGCTGGGCAATCGCCTGACGGCGACGGCTGCTTTCCGGCGAGTTCAGTTCAGCATCGGTGTGCGACAGGATCCGCTCCATCGCTTCGGCATCCGCCTCGGGCTCGCGCTCCAACAGGCCGCGGCCATGGCGGAGGGCGGGCAACGCATGTTCACTTTCAGCTGCGGCTGGTACGGGGTCCGCGCCGGACAAGGCTGCATAGTCAAACACAAAGTTGTCGCCCGGACGGGCATTGACCGGAACGGCGAACTCTTCGGTGATCGGAGCCTCTGGTGCCGCGGCTTGGGCCGCTGCGGCCATAACATTGGTCAAGGTCAATATGGACGTGTCGGCCGCAGGTTCTTTGGCAGCGACCGAGGGGTCGGAACCATCGGCCAACGTGGCATCACGTTCAAGAACGGCCAGTTCTTCGAGCAGTTCCGCTTCGGCATCGGGCGGCAAAGTGCTATCGCCAAGGTTGATGTCCAGATCCAGATAGGCATCCAGATCGGGGTCGATATCGGCGGGCTGGCTGTCAAAATCGATGCCTTCGGCATCTGTTAGCATCGCCTCGGCATCAAGTGACATCAACTCGTTCTGAGCAGTTAGTTCGTCCAGTCCATCCAGGTCCATCGGATCGGTCAAGCCATCAAGATCGGCCATGTCTTCCAATGCAGCAAGCGCCAGGTCGGTCGAGTCCGGTTCAGAGATCTCAGAGATCGCCGCAACAGGTTCGGCAGTTGCGGCGAAGTCGGCGCGCCGGACCCGGATCACGCGGCTGGTGACCGGGGGGACTGCCGATTCAGTTGCTTCACCGACTTCCGCCGTTTCGACTGTTTCAACGACTTCCGCCGCTTCGACGGTTTCAACCACTTCCGCCGTTTCGACGGCTTCAACGATTTCCGCCGTTTCGACGGTTTCAGTCGTCGTTTCAGGCAGCGTCTCGGGTTGGTCAACGAGGGCGTCAGACTCTGGCAAATCGCCGGCAAGTGCAGTCGTCAGTGCAGCGATGTCAAAGTCGGCGTCGTCTCCGGCTACATCGGTATGATGCGGGGCCGGTGCAGCAATCGTGGCCACATCTGACGGTTCAGCGTCGGCCAGATCATTCCAAGTGGCCGCAAGGCTTTGGCTTTGATCAGGGCTGATCGGGGCTTGCGTTCCATCGTTCGTCAAAGCGGGGCCGTCGCCCAGATCTTCGGCGAAATCCTGTGCAGCAAGGGGAGCAGAATTCCGCTCGACTACGGCACGGATACGTTGCAGTTTGGCGGCGACAGAATCGGCATCGGGATGAACCGGTGTCGCGACCTTTGCGGCCGTTTCAGTGGCAGCAGGCTCTGGCTGCGAAGTCGCAACTGCTGCGACTCCAGGCGGGGACATATTCGCGGCCCCATCGAAGGCCGTCGAGACCGGAGCACTGTCTGCCACGGGTTCGGGGCCGGACTGGATGAAGACCTGCCGGATGACAGGCTTAGCCCGAGGCGGCATCACCGGGGTTTCTGCGCCCGGCGCAGGCATGTCAGGCGCAACTGCCGGAGCAGCCGTGGCGACACTATGCAGAACGGCCGCTATCCCAGTGGCAGCTGGGGTTTGCGGCAACGCCATGCCGGTGCGCAACGTCACGCCTTTTCCATCCAATCGCGCCTCGACCCGGCGGGCGACTTCGCGCTCCGCGATTCGCGACAGCATTTCGGCATCAGGCACCGGGGGTTCGGCACCAAAATACCTGTCATCGGCAGCAAGATCGCGAAAATACTCCGCAATCGCCTTCATCGTGCCGAACGAATCATCGAACCCTTCAAGGGTACAAGAGAAAGTTCCATAGGAAACGGTGAGAATCTTGCTAGATCCAACCATGTGTGTGCTCGCTTTCTGCCAATTCCAGCAACAATCAGTTTACCATCAAATGGTTCGCAATCCGGTGC
The DNA here is from genome assembly GCA_031420215.1 of Rhodobacterales bacterium. Classification (GTDB taxonomy): domain Bacteria; phylum Pseudomonadota; class Alphaproteobacteria; order Rhodobacterales; family Rhodobacteraceae; genus JANOMH01. Next base: position 2,700 of record JANOMH010000322.1, read on the forward strand.
GGGATAGGGTTGTTGCTGCGGCACTTTCGTGACCTTTTCAGGGCACTCATTCCGATATAGGGATTATCGTCCAAGATGCCAGTCATTGTCCACAGTTCCGATCCGGTCACGCTGGTTGGTGGTGCCGATCTTAGGCTGCCGGACCTTACCACAGCCTTAAGTTTTGCGCCCGGATTGGTTGCCGCTGATGGCGGGGCTGATCATCTGCTGAGCGCAGGATTGCAACCGCAAGCTGTAATTGGTGACATGGACAGCATCTCTGGCGCTGCGGCTGTGGCCTTTGGACCGGTCCTGCACAAAGTCAAAGAACAGAAAACCACCGACTTTGACAAGGCGTTACGGCATATCGCCGCCCCGCTGGTGATTGCGGTGGGAGTGACCGGGGGCCGGTTTGACCATGAACTGGCGGCTTTGCATGTGCTCTTGCGGCATGCTGACCGGAGGTGTGTGGTACTGGGGCCAGACAGCCTGATTTTTCTGTGCCCGCCTGAGCTGGCGCTGCAGCTTGACCCTGGCACGCCTTTTTCGCTGTTCCCGATGGGGCCGGTGCGCTGTGCTTCGACCGGGCTACGCTGGCCGACCGATCACGTGCACTTTTCCCCGGCCCTGGTGATTGGCACCTCGAACGAGGTGGCGGGGCCGGTCAGGTTGCGCGCCGACGCGCCGCTGATGCTGGTGATTCTGCCGGCTGTGGCACTGGGCGAAGCGGTCAGGGCGCTGCGGGCCGCCCCTGTGCAATGGCCCGCTCGCGCAGAATGATATAGACCCCGGCCCCAATGGTGATGACAATTCCCACGGCAGCCAACCCGTTGGGCCAGCTTGTCCAGATCAGCCAGCCGATCAGGGCGCTGACCGGAATTTCCAGATATTGCATGGGCGCAAGGGTGGAAGAGGGGGCGAAACGCAGGCTCCAGCTCATGAACAAATGGCTGAAACAGCCGACAGCCCCCAAGGCCACCAATAGCGCGGTGGTCTGGCCGTCCGTGCGGACCAACGACAAAAGTGGGGTCGGTCCCCAGAGCATCAGTGGCAAGAGGACGACACAGGCCTGAATGCCGCAGACCGTTTGTGCTGCCTGCGGGTCCATATCCTTGGCCATCGCCCGCACGACAAGGATATAGAGCGCAAAAAACACTGCCGAAATCGCGGGCAACAGGGCGGGCGCACCGAAAATCGCGAAATTCGGCTGGATGACACAAAGGGTGCCGACGAAGCCTATTGCGCAGGCCGACAGCCGGTGCGGGCCTACCTGTTCTTGCAAGAACAGCTTGCCCAGCAACAACAGGATAAACGGAAACACGAACCCGATCGCCACAGCATCAGCCAGCGGCAGAAAGCGCAGACCGCTGAACATGAACGTAATCCCGCCCATTTGCAACACGGTCCGCGCCAGCGTCAGCCGCCACAGCCGCGGGGTCAGCTGGAACGAGGCCCCCGACAGCAGCGCCAAAGGGCCCATCAGAACCAGCTGCGCCCCAAACCGGACCAGCATCAGCATGCCCAAGGGGACCGCACCACCGAGCAGCTTGGCCAATGCATCGCTGACCGGGGCCAGCACGCAAAAGCCGCACATCAGCAGGATGCCAAGGAGGGGGCGATCTGTGCTGCTCACGGGCCACCGGTTCCGGGTGCAACGGCGGATTGGACGAGGCGGCCCTGGCGGGCGGTGATTCGCTCGCGGTGGATGATATAGAGGCCCGATGCAGCGATGATCCCGATTCCGGCCCATGTCAGCGGATCTGGAAAGTCGCCGAACACGAAAAAAGCGATAGTCGAGGCGCTGATGATCTCCAGATAGTGCAGCGGCGCAAGGGTGGCCGAGGGGGCAAAGCGCAGGGCGAATGTCATCAGCATATGGGCAAAAGCCGAGGCAGCGCCGACCCCGAACAGCCAGAGCCAGTCGAGGCCCTGTGGGGTGACCGGGTCAAGGCTGGGAATGTCGGACCCATTGGCAAGGATCATCACCGGCAGGCACAGCACAGTGGCCACGGTGGCCGTGTGGTATTGCATCGGCACCGGATGCATCTGGCCGGACAGGCTGCGGGTGACCAACATATAGGCGGCAAAGAACAGCGCGGTGCCCAGCGGCCAGAGCGCGGTCAGGCCAAAGATTGCAAGGCTGGGTTGGATCACCAGCAGAGACCCACCAAAGCCGACGATGCTGGCCCCGATCCGGCGCGGGCCGACCTGATCCTTGAAGATCAGATGCCCGAGGATCAGCAGGATGAACGGTTCCACAAAGGCAATGGCCAGCGCATCGGCTATCGGCATGTAGCGGACGGCGGCGACAAAGCTGTAGGTCGACAGGATCAGGAACAGGGCGCGCAGGGTAAGTTTGAGCAGGGATCCGGGCGGGATTTTCAGCCCGTGGTTCAGGGCAAGACAGATCGGCAGCATCAATGCCGCCTGCACCACAAACCGGGCCGTAGTGATCTGGCCCACGGGAATATTCGTGGTCGCCAGCTTGGCGGCCACGTCGATCAGGGGGGCAGTCAGGCAGAACCCCAACATCAGGGCCATGCCGGTCAGGATGCGGTCAGGGTGCATGTGATGTCCCAAGGGGGGGTGGGTTGAAACCCACCTTACGCCAGTTTGGCTAGCACGGGGCCGGGTGGGTTGAAACCCACCTTACCGGGGTTTTGTCTGGCCGGGCGGCGGGCGATGTCGAACCATTGCGCGAGGTTTGTGTCGGGGAAAGCCGCAAAAAGAGGTGCGCCCTGACTGCGCACCCTACGGCGTTCCCATGTATGAAATCACCGTCGTCCCGGCGGCGATCCCGGTGACGCCGGAGCCGATGGTGGTGGCGGCGGCGTAGAAGCTGGCGGCGACTTCGGGGCTATTTGGGTTTATGTTTGATGACACACCAATCGTTGCGTTGCCAATGTGTGTGCCGTCCAAACCAGCAATACCTGGGTTATAGCCCCGGTTGTATGCGTCCTTGGAGAGAATGGAGAGAAATAAGTCTTTTGAGATGGTCATTTACACATTCCAATCAATAGATTGCCGGGATTAAGCTGGTTCGCAAGAGCGTTGCTGGAGATGGAACCTGTCGGCCCGCTGAGGCTGGCTTCGGTGAGGTGGTCACAAAGCCGCCCCAACACCGCCTCAACACCGCCTCCACCCGCCCCTCGGTCACATCCGCCCCGGTGATCTCCAGCGTCACCCCGGCCAGACTGACCCCCGGCCCAAAGCTGGCGGACAGGTTGGCGGGGTCTACCAGATGGACGGTCGTGGGATCGCTGATGTCGTCAAAGGTGACCAGCCGCGGCATCGCCTTTGGCGGCAGGGGGATCGGGGTGTCGCGGGGTTCCGATTTGATAGTCGCCCGAAACTGGCCGCGGGGTATTTCATTCTCGTCAAGGTAATCGCGCAGTTTGAAGATCGCATAGGCCCAAGCTGTCGCCGCCGCTTTGTAGTTGTCGCCCCCGTCCAGCAGCGCAAACAGGTAGCGGCCCGGCAAGACCTCGACGACGACGGCTTCGCCAATGGCCGTCAGGAATACCTCACCCGCATCGAAAACGCCCGCATCCTGCGCCCTGCCGGAGATCAGCAACAGGGTCGGCCCGCTGCCGCGTTGTTCAACGTAAATCGATGCGCCGGGAACCGCCAGGTTGCGGGTCTGAGGTGTTTCGGACATGGTTTCGGCTTCTCCTTCGGCGCTGGACTGGGCTACGATGGCCGATGCCACGCAGATAGCAATGGCAGTGGTGAGTGTCCGGATTTGCAGGGCATTCTTCATGGTCGATTCCTTCGGCGTGCGTTGGCCCCATAGCCAAACGGCGGCGATTTAACAAATTGACGAACAAATTCTGCGCTCTTGACGTGAGTGGCCAGTTGACCAGCGTCGCACCCAGGGCAATCGCGTTTGGCCTAAGCGTTTGCTAACTGTCTGAGAAGGCTGAGAAGAAACGTATCGTTCCAACCGGCCCGCTTCAGTTTGATTGAGAG
>JANOMH010000323.1:0-3410 GCA_031420215.1 Rhodobacterales bacterium
GCCGCAATATCATCCAGCGCCTTGCATGACGCGGCCAGATCGGCCCCCTCGGCAGTCAGACCAGCCTGAATCTCGGTCAGGCGTGGGGTCATTTCGGCCAGCTTTTCAGGATTCGACGTGGCCAGAGCCTGCATCGCGGTCATAACCTCTGTGGCCTTTGCTGTGGCAGATTCCTGTGTGCAGGTTGCGTCGTCGTCGCAGGCAGCCAGAAAACCTGCCATGGCAAGCGCCCCTGCAAGAACAAATACCCTCATGCTTTCAATCCTTTGCATTGTCTAACTGATGTAACTGTGCCGTCACCGGCAGGGCAAGGATAGCCCAAGACATTCACAACCAGAAGCCGACCGCAATCAGATGGGCCACATTCCGCCAGCCTTGTTGCCGCAGTTGTTGCTTGACGATTCCACGGGCGCTTGCGCAAGGTGCGGCACAAAATGAGAGTAGTAAATGACCGGCCAAACCGCCCCCTTTGCCCGTTTCGAATGGATGATCGCCTGGCGCTATCTGCGGGCCAAACGGGCCGAAGGCGGGGTCAGTATCATGACCTGGATTTCGCTGATCGGGGTCACCTTGGCGGTGTTTGCGCTGATCGCGACGCTGGCTGTTCGCTCCGGCTTCCGGGCCGAATTCGTCGATACGAACCTTGGGGCCAATGCCCATGTGACGGTCTATAACTCCCTCACCGTCAGCGAAACCGGAGCGACCAGCCGGACCATCCCTGACTATACCGCCATGACCCAGCGCCTGATTGCCGTTCCGGGCGTCACCACAGCAGCGCCTTTGGTGCGCGGACAGGTCATGGGAAACTTTCACGATTCGAACATTGGGCTGGAAGTCTATGGCATCAAACCCACCGATCTTTTGAACATTCCACGCATCGCGCATCCGGAAGAGGCCGAAGGCGACATCGCCAATTTCGCCACTGGCATCGCCATCGGCTCGGGCATCGCCCGCGAACTGGGGTTGACCATCGGCGATAAAATCCGGCTGATTTCGCCCAATGGCGTGCGCACAGCGATGGGCACCTCTCCCCGTGTCGCGGCCTATGAGGTGGTCTATATCTTTACCGCCGGACGCTATGACATTGACCGTACCCGCGCCTATCTGCCGCTGGCCGAAGCACAGTCATTCTTTAACCGCGACGGCGTGGCGGACGAGATTGAAGTAATGACCGCCGACCCCGATAACATCGACGCGCTGCTGCCCGCCATTCAGGCCGCAGGCGGCGACCGGGCGCTGGTCTGGACCTGGCGCGACAGTTCCGGGGCCTTCCTGAATGCTCTCACGGTCGAGGATAATATCATGTTCGTGATCCTCTCGATCCTCGTGCTGATTGCGTCGATGAACATCATCAGCGGCTTGATTATGCTGGTGAAAAACAAGGGGCGGGATATCGGCATCCTGCGCACGATGGGGCTGACCGAAGGGTCGATCCTGCGGATTTTTTTCATCTGCGGGGCCAGCATCGGCACCATTGGCACGCTGCTGGGGGTTGCCCTCGGGTGCCTCTTTGCGCTGTTTATCGATCCGATATTCTCGACGGTGAACTACATCGCCGGCGGCGGCGTCTGGGATCCGTCGATCCGGGGACTTTACGCGCTTCCTGCGAAACTGGAACTGCGCGACGTGTTGTCCTCGGTCAGCCTGTCGCTGGGGCTCAGCTGGATCGTTACTCTGTTCCCGGCCCGCCGTGCCGCGCGGATGAACCCGGTCGAGGCGCTGCGTTATGAGTGATCCCATCCTGCAAATCGACGCGATTACAAAGGTTTACAATGCGGGCAAGGTGAATGTAGTTACCGTTTTGCAAGGCGTTTCGCTGACCGTGCAACCCGGCGAAGTCGTGGCCCTTGTCGCCCCGTCCGGAGCCGGAAAGTCGACCCTGCTGCATATCGCGGGGCTGCTGGATACCCCGGATCAGGGGCAGGTCTGGATCAACGGGACCAACATGACCCGACTGAATGACAAGGCCCGCACGGCGGCGCGGCGCGGTCAGGTGGGCTTTATTTACCAGTTTCACCACCTGTTGCCTGAATTCAGCGCTCTGGAAAATATCGTTCTGCCGCAATTGGCTAACGGCCAAAGCTCATCCAATGCAATAAGCCGGGCACACTCCCTGTTGGCCCAGGTCGGCCTTGCCCCGCGCGCCGATCACCGCCCTGCCGAATTGTCAGGCGGCGAACAGCAGCGGGTCGCGTTCTGCCGGGCTTTGGCGAATGCGCCCAAGCTTTTGCTGGCCGATGAACCCACCGGCAACCTCGACCCCGGCACATCCGACAAGGTCTTTGGCACGCTCATGGACCTTGTGCGCAGCACCGGCCTGTCGGCGGTGATCGCCACCCATAACCCCGACCTTGCCGCGCGCATGGACCGGATCCTGCGGCTTGATGCCGGGCGGGTCGTTGCAGCCTGATCCAGATCAAGGTTGCGGCCCACGACAGGGCGCATAAGTTGAACGTCAAAACAGGAGTGCCGCCGATGAAACCGCTACTCGCTCTGATCGCCTGTGCCCTGACCACGGCCTGTGTCGAACCTGAACCACCCAGCGGGCAGGCGGCCTTTGTGGAAAGCTGTGCGGGATGTCACAGTGCCGATGCCAAAGGGGCGGGCCCTATCGGCCAGACACTTGATAAAATCCCGCCCGACCTGACTGGCCTTTCTGCCCGCAATGGCGGCGTTTTCCCCCGCGATTATGTGATGAGCACCATCGATGGGTTGACCCGGCGTGCGCATTTCAGCCCCGACATGCCCGAATTCGGCGCGGGTGATATGGGCGACACGACGATTGTGGAAAACCCCGATGGCACTGGCACCCCGGTGCCTGAACGTTTGCTGGCGCTGGCCGATTACCTGGAATCGTTGCAGCGTTAGTCGCAAATCCCCTCGATCTGCACCCCACGCCAAGGTAGCAGAACCTCGCGGGCCAAGGGGGTTTCCAGCGCTTTAGGCGCAAACACCTGGCTTAATAACTCGTGCAAACGCTGCGTCCGCGCCGCACCCGGGGCCAGTGCGCGGCAGCACACATATTCCTCCATGATCGACCCCTGCTGTTCATAGCCAAAGTCCAGAAACCGGGTTTCTGTATTGGTATCAAACAGATAGGGGTCGGCACTGCGCACATGTTCGAACATGGCTTTCAGCGGATGATACCCGGTCAACGCCCGGTTTTGCCATTGCCAGACATGCACCATTTCATGTGCCAGCAGCATCGCATAGGGCAGGGGCAGCCGGTCGGGCCAGCCCGCAACGAAATCGTCCGCATAGACTCCGGCCCCGAAATGCACGGACTGAAAGATCGTCATAGCCTGGGTCCGCACCCGGATCGTCGGCCCCTCGGGTGGGGGATAAATCCGTTGCTGACAGGTCAGCCGGGGCCGGGCCGGGATCGTACGCGGCGCGGCAAGGGCAAGGTC
>JANOMH010000324.1:0-2485 GCA_031420215.1 Rhodobacterales bacterium
ACTCGATGTGACAGGTCTGGGCCTCTGGATGCAGGCTGTGGTTTCCTTTGACGACATCGCCCAGCCCAAACCCGCCCCCGACGCCTATCTGCATGCCGCCGCCCTGCTTGAGGTGGCCCCGGTGGATTGTCTGGTGTTCGAGGATTCCGAAGTGGGCACAAGGTCCGCCTGGGACGCCGGCATGACTGTGGTGCAGGTGCCCGATATACATGCCGCAAGTGGCAGGCATGCGCATTTCGTGGCGGAGTCGTTGGTGGAAGGGGCAAGGGCGGCGGGGTTGGTGACCTGATCTGAAGTGTTTAGCCTACCGTTTTCAAGAATTGTGCATACTGCCCACAGAATATCAGCCGTGAATCCGGTCCAACAAATTGTCAACATAGGTTTGGATCGGCACATCAGGCGCTATTTCGTATTTGGCGTTCATCAGGCTTATTGCCATGCAGAGATAATCGTAGTTTGCCCGGAGAATTGCCCCTTGAACCAGACCCAATTCCTGTTCAGCATTTTCGAGTTGAAATGCCTCAAACGCTGACTTCAACACTTCTGGTTGGCCCTTGCAAAGCATTAGAATGAGCTCACCTACAACAAACGGCTCGTTGAGAAAATAGGCGGACTTAGATAGGCCGTACATAGCGCAGATCTCGCGGGCCAAAGTGGCTGCTTCACTCTTTGACAGAACGCCCGCATCACTTAAAGCAAGTCCGAGATAGGCCAGATGACTTACAAAGTGAATGTAGTGATCCCGCTCGTCAAAATTCCGAAAGTCTGCAAGGCTTGACACCTCGGATATCAAGAACTGACCCAAGCCAGTTACTTCGCTGTTGGAGCTTGACATTTTTGCAATTGCGTCTACGGCAGCTCCAAGAAACAACAAGCCATATGACCTGAACACCGGGCTGTCAGATGCGCAGAGGTGCTGTCGAATTCGCACTATCGTTTCTACACCGTCTTCCTCAGTTCGAAGAACTTCCTGCGATAAAACGTAAAACTTTCTGTAGCTATCCTCAGCATTGTCTTCTGTGAAGTCCTCGATAATGGATTTCAGTTCATCGTGTATCACCAACAACGCTCCTTTAAAGCGGTTTGCCTTCGATGTGAATCGCTCACCGCCTCGCCCGATCTCGCCCCGGCGAAGGCCGGGGCCTCGATGCTTTGACGAGAGCCATCGGGACCCCGGCCTTCGCCGGGGCGAGATCGGGGGGGGATGCGTCGCATGAAACCCAAACCGCTTTAGCACAGCCTCTGCCCTGCGCCCGTTCAGCGTGCCCGCGAGGTAGCGGCGCGACGGCGGGGTGCGGACCTCGCAGGCCAGACGGCTGCAGAATTTGGTCCGATTCATCTTGAATCCGGGCCATAGGGCGAGGATCGGCAGGGCCAAGCCAAGGTTCCAATAGCTGTCAAACAGCGCCGCCACTTTGTCCACCATTGGCCCGACCAGCAGCATATCCGCGTCAACCGAGTTGCGGCTGCCGCCTTCCAGAGCGCCAAAATAGGTATCACCGATATTGCGCCCGCCGATGATCGCCAACCGTCCGTCGGCAATCCACAGCTTGCCATGCAGCCGGCGGTTGAACCGCGCCAGCCCCAGCAGCATCTCGAACGTGCGGCGAACAACATGGCCCCGGTTGCGCGTCGGATTGAACAGCCGCACCTCGGTCATCGGGTGCCCGGTCAGCGCCAGAAACGCCGGATCGAAGCCTTGCACGTTCACATCTTCCAGCAGCAGGCGAACGCGCACGCCCCTGTCCGCCGCCGCCATCAGCGCGTCAAGCAGCAACCATCCGGTCACGTCGGTGCGCCAGATGTAATACATCAGATCGAGGCTGCGCCCCGCCTGTGCCGCCGAAAGCGCGCGCGCTGCGAAAGCGTCGGCATTGTCGAGCAGCGTCGCAAGGCCGGATTGGCCCTGATTCTGTGCTTCCAACGGATCAAGGAGTGTATCGAGTTTTGTGGAAACTCCCCACGGCGAAGCGACACCGATGCAGGCCCACGCGCCTTGCGCAGGAACCGCCGGTAGGACCGGTGCGCCAGCCAGGATGCGATGCCGGTCGCACCTGCACCGACCCCGATCCAGAGCAAAACCTGCACGGCCGGTGCGGTCATCCGCGCCCCTCAGCCGTTTGCGGTACCAGCCGCAGCCGGGCGGTAATCGGCAGATGGTCCGAGGCGCGGCGCGCCAGCGGGCTGTCATGCGTGGCAATATCCAGAAGTTCGCCCTGAATGCAGGTCATCATCCGGTCAAGCGCTAGCAGCGGATAGCGCGTGGGGAAACTCGGGCGCGGATGCCCGATGTTGAAATGCTTGCCAAAGGTTTTCAGCGCCGCACTTTTGCCGCGCCATTCATTCAGATCGCCCATCAGCAGGGTTGGCCGCGCGTCAAGCCTGCCGAGCTTTGCAATCAGCGCCCGCGCCTGTGCCGCGCGCGAGCCGGGCAACAGCCCCAGATGCGCGTTCACCACCCGCAATGGCTGGTCGTCGATCAGCA
>JANOMH010000325.1:0-5477 GCA_031420215.1 Rhodobacterales bacterium
CTGGCTGCCGATCGCCGCACTGCCGAGATTCTGGATAGCATCTGGCGGGTTTTCGCGGCCAAAGGGTTCGACGGGGCATCAATGCAGGATCTGGCCCGTGCAGCCGATATGAGCGTTGGCAATTTCTATCGCTATTTCCCATCCAAAGCCGCGATTATTGACGCCATGATCAGCCGCGATCTGGATGAAATCGAACAGAAATTCGCTGGCATCCGGGACTCCGCCGATCCGATGGCCAGCCTGCGCGCCACCCTTGCGCAGCGCATCTCGACCGAGGTGTGCGCCGCCGAAGGGCCGATGATGGCTGAAATTACGGCCGTTGCCTTGCGCAAACCTGAAATTGGCGACGTCATGGTGCGGATGGAAAAGGTCGTCACCCAATATCTGATGGCAGTCTTTGCGCTGGCTACCGGCCTGCCCCTGTCCGAAGTGACGCACCGCTTTACCGCCCATGCCGGGCTGATCATGATCCTGATCAAAGGCTGTGCGATGTCGCCCCGCAAGGGGGGTGCGACGGAAAGTGATCTGGTGGCCGTTGTGTTGCGAACTATTGATAGCGTGCTGGCCGAAGTGTCGGGTGCAAGTCTGAAAGGTAAATCATGATGCGGCTGTCGACATTTGTTTTCGCGGTCTTGCTTGGGTCTGCGGCCCCGGTCGCGGCATTCGCGCAAGAAGCAACAGTAACCCCGGCAGCGCCGGTGCTGCCCGCGATTTCGGTCTCGGCGGTGACGACGCAATTGCTGCGCGACCGGGTCATTGCTTCCGGGCTGGTCGGGGCGGTCGAGCAGGTCCAGGTTCAGCCCCTGATCGAAGGGCAACCAATTGAATCGCTTGAGGCTGATGTCGGCGAGATGGTGACCCAAGGGCAGGTTCTGGCCCGGCTGTCGCTGACCACGCTGGAGTTGCAGCGCAGCCAGTTCGTGGCCTCGCTGGCGAGTGCCGAGGCGCAAATTGCCCAAGCCCAGGCGCAGTTGCTGGAAACCCAGTCAAGTGCTGACGAGGCCAAGCGGGTCAGTGACCGCACCGCAACTCTGCAAGAGCAGGGCACCGCGTCACAGGCCGCCGCCGATCAGGCACTGGCTGCAGCCGTTTCAGCGCAGGCCCGCGTGGCGGTGGCAGTGCAAACGCTGGAAGCCGCCCGCGCCCAAGTGTCGCTGGTCAACGCGCAACTGGCCAACGTCGATTTGCAATTGCAGCGCACAGCCGTCGTCGCCCCGGTGGCCGGCGAAATCATTGCCCGCAATGCACAGGTCGGCAGTATCGCCAGTGCGGCCGGCGACCCGATGTTCATCATCATCCGGGACAATGCGCTGGAATTGCGCGCCGACATGGCAGAACGTGACCTGCTGCGCGTTCTGCCCGGTCAAACCGTGGTGATGACAGCTGTGGGGTCGACAACGCCGCTGACCGGCACGGTCCGGCTGGTCGAGCCGACAATTGACATCACCACCCGATTGGGCACAGCACGCAGTACCATCTCTATGCCAGAACTGGTCCGTTCCGGCATGTTTGCCGAGGCCGAGATTATGGTGGCCGAGCGCGAGACTCTGGCGGTTCCGGTGTCAGCGATTGGGTCCGGTCCGGATGGCGCCACAGCGATGAAAGTGGTCGATGGCCGGGTCTCTCGGGTGGTCGTGGAAATCGGCATTCGTGACGGCATGATGATCGAAATTTTGTCTGGTTTGGCTTTGGGTGACACGATTGTCACCAAGGCCGGGGCCTTTGTCCGCGATGGAGACCGGATTAACCCGGTCCCAGCCGTTGAAATGAACTGAGGAACAGCAGATGAATTTTTCGGCCTGGTCAATCCGCAATCCCATCGCGCCCATTCTTTTGTTTTCATTGCTGCTGCTGTTGGGCTGGCAGTCGTTCCGCGCCATGCCGATCACCCAATTCCCAACCATCGACGTTCCGGTTGTAGCCGTCACTGTGGCGCAGTCCGGTGCCGCACCCGCCGAAATGGAAAGCCAGATCACCCGCGAGATTGAGGATGCCGTGGCTGGTATCACCGGGGTGGAAAACATCAGCTCGACGGTCAGCGACGGCGTGTCGACCACCGTCGTCGAATTTCGCATGGATGTGCCTACCCAACAGGCGGTGCAGGACACCAAAGACGCTATCGACCAGATCCGCGGCGACCTGCCCGGAGAGATCGAGGCCCCGATTGTCACCAAGGTCGACGTGGCCGGGCAGGCGATCCTGTATTTCGCTGTATCTGCCCCGGCGCTAAGCTATGAGGAATTGTCGTGGTTCGTTGACGACACGATCAAAAGTGACTTGCAAGGCCGCCCCGGCATCGGTCAGGTCGACCGCTACGGTGGGGCGGACCGCGAAATTCTGGTGGAACTTGACCCGATCCGGCTGGATTCCTACGGCATCACCGCCGCCATGGTCAGCGGCCAGTTGCGTGCCACCAACGCCAATCAGGGCGCTGGCCAAAGCGAGATCGGGTCCGGCGAACAGGCGATCCGGCTTTTGGGCGATCAGGGCGATGCGGCCCGTCTGGCCGAAACCACCATCGCATTGCCATCAGGCCGGCAGGTGCGCCTGTCTGACCTTGGCACTGTAACCGACACCTACGAAAAAATCCGGTCTTTTGCGCGGTTTAATGGCCAGGAAGTTGTGGTCTTTGCTGTGTTCCGCGCCACCGGTGCATCCGAAGTCAGCGTGGCCGAAGTAACCAACATGGCACTTGATACCATCCGGGCTGAAAATCCCGGCGTCACTATCGATATGGTGGTCGACAACGTTTACCCGACCTATGGCAATTACGAAGCGGCCATTACCACCCTGATCGAAGGCGGAATACTGGCCGTTCTGGTGGTGTTGCTGTTTCTGCGCAACTGGCGGGCGACGTTGATTACTGCTGTCGCCCTGCCGCTGTCTGCAATCCCCACGTTTTATGTGATGGACCTGCTGGGCTTTTCGCTGAACCTGATCTCGTTTCTGGCGATCACGCTGGCCACCGGCATTCTGGTCGATGACGCGATTGTAGAGATCGAGAATATCCAGCGGCATATCCGCATGGGCAAATCCCCCTACCGCGCCGCTATCGACGCGGCGGACGAGATCGGGCTGGCCGTGATTGCCACCTCTTTTACCATCGTCGCGGTGTTTGTGCCGGTGTCGTTCATGCCGGGGATTCCGGGGCAATACTTTATCCAGTTCGGGCTGACCGTGGCTGTGGCGGTGCTGTTCTCGCTTTTGGTCGCCCGCCTGATCACGCCGCTGATGGCCGCCTACCTGATGCGGGCCAAGGATGCCGACGAGCACGAGCAGCGCGACGGCTGGATCATGCGCGGGTATTTGTGGTTTGTCCGGATCACGATGAAACTGCGCTATCTGACCCTGCTGGCGGCATTCGGCATTCTGGCCCTGTCGCTGTATTTCATGCTGCAAATCCCCGGATCATTCATCCCGCCCGAGGATGCAAGCAAGGTGACCTTGTCGGTTGAACTGCCCCCGGGCGTGACGCTGGCCGAAACCGGGGCAGTGACGGACCAGATGTATGCGGCAATCCGCGATGTGGACGGGGTGCAGAATGTGTTCATTCTGGGCGGATCCTCGGCCACCGGCGGCGTTGACGTGCGCCGCGCGACGGTGACGGTGGTGCTTGACCGGCTCGATAACACGCTGGAACGCAAGCTGCTGGATATCGCCGAGTCGACCCCATTTCTGGGCGATCTGATCCCGGATGTGGCACCGCATGGGCGTATCAGGCCGCAATCGGACATCGAGATCGAACTTCAGGCCCGCATCGCCAATATTCCCGATGCCCGCATCACCCGCACTATTGACGGACCGGGCGGCGCGGGGCGTGACATCACCTATTCGATCCTGTCTGACAGCGAGGCCGACCTGAATATCGCCGTCGCCCGGCTGGAAGAGGCGTTACGCGGTGATCCGTTACTGCAAGGGGTCTCGACCGAAGGCGCGCTGCCCCGCCCCGAATTGCAGATCACGCCGCGTGCCGAAGAGGCTGCCCGCCTTGGCGTCACGACAGCCACCATCGCCGAGGCATTGCGCGTCGCTACCATCGGCGATTTCAGTGCCGCCCTTGCCAAACTGTCGGTCGATAACCGGCTGATCCCGGTGCGGGTGCAACTGACCGAAAGCGCACGCAATGACCTAAGCCGGATAGCCGCCCTGCGCATTCCAACAGCATCCGGGGCCTCTGTGCCGCTGAATGCCGTGGCCGACATCGCGATTGCCGAAGGGCCGAGCGTGGTGAACCGCCTGAACCGCGAGCGGGTAGCCACCATTGGCGCGAACCTGCCGCCGGGCGTGGCACTAGGGACTGCCTCGGCCCGGTTCAACGAGATTGTGGCATCCGTGGAATTGCCTGCATCGGTCCACACCGCAGAATCCGGTGATGCCGAAATTCAGGCCGAGCTTTTTGCCAGTTTCGCCAATGCCATGCTGCTTGGCTTGCTGCTGGTGCTGGGGGTGCTGATATTGCTGTTCAAATCGGTGATCCAGCCGTTTACCATCCTGTTCTCGCTGCCTCTGGCAATTGGCGGGGTGGCGGCGGCATTGATCATAACCGGCAGTGCGATTTCCATGCCGGTGCTGATCGGCATCCTGATGTTGATGGGCATCGTCACCAAGAACGCCATTCTGCTGGTCGATTTCGCGGTCGAGATGATTGCCCGGGGCATGAACCGCTTTGATGCAGTGATCGAGGCCGGGCATAAGCGTGCGCGCCCCATCGTGATGACCTCTATCGCCATGTCAGCGGGCATGTTGCCCTCGGCGCTGGGCGTGGGCGAGGGTGGGTCGTTCCGCGCGCCGATGGCCACAGCGGTGATCGGCGGAATTATCGTATCGACGGTTTTGTCACTGGTGATCGTGCCGTCGTTTTTCCTGATCATGGATGATCTGTCCAGGCTTCTGGCCTGGATTTTCAGCCGCATGGTTGGCAAGAAAGAAGTGGAACCGGTGGAACTGGACGGTTTTGCTTTGGCCGAACAGATTGCCGCCCGCGATGCCGAGATTGCGGCATTGGGTTCGCGCCTGTCCGAGTTGGAGGACAGCCGGTCACGCCTGACGCCACCGCCAACCCGATTGCTGGTCGCCGAATAAGTTTCCCAGACGCCGCCCTGAAAAGCGCGGCGTTTGGACTTTGGCAGCCTTGCCAAACCACCCGTTCCCTGCGCGATATCTGTAGGGCAAAGTGGGGAGTGTTGCAGATGGATTTGGGATTATCCGGCAAAGTCATTATCGTCACCGGCGGGGCTGCCGGAATTGGCGGGGCGATTACCGAGGGCTTGGCTGCCGAAGGCGCTGTCCCGGTGATCTTTGCCCGGCGTGCGCCTGATCCGGCGTTCATGGCGGCAGTTACCGCCCAAAGCCCGCAATCCGGTTGGGTGCAGGTCGAACTGTCCGATGATGCGCAATGTGCGGCGGCTGTGGCCGAAACCCGCGCCCGTTGGGGCCGGATCGATGGGCTGGTCAATAATGCGGGGGTCAATGACGGG
>JANOMH010000326.1:0-17044 GCA_031420215.1 Rhodobacterales bacterium
GCAGCAGCGTAAAGGGATCATTCTGGCGGGCGGGTCGGGCACCCGGCTGTATCCGATCACCATTGGCCTGTCGAAACAGCTTTTGCCGATTTATGACAAGCCGATGATCTATTATCCCCTGTCCGTGCTGATGCTCGCCGGGATCCGTGAAATTGCGATCATCACAACCCCCGATGATCAGGCGCAGTTTCAACGGCTGATGGGCGATGGCGGCCAATGGGGGCTACAGGTCACATGGATCAGCCAGCCCAGCCCGGATGGATTGGCGCAGGCCTATTTGCTGGCCGAGGATTTTCTGGCCGGGGCCCCGTCGGCCATGGTCTTGGGCGATAACATCTTTTTTGGGCACGGCCTGCCCGATCTGATGGCCGAGGCGGATGCCCGACCTGTGGGTGGCACGGTGTTTGGCTATCATGTGGCCGACCCCGAACGCTACGGCGTGGTCGAATTTGACGCCGCCGGGCAGGCCCGCGCGATCATTGAAAAGCCTGTGGTCCCACCCTCGCATTACGCGGTCACTGGCCTGTACTTTCTGGATGGCACCGCCCCGGCAAGGGCGGCCAAGGTGCAGAAATCCGAGCGGGGAGAGCTGGAGATCACCTCGTTGCTGGAAATGTATCTGGCCGAAGGGTTGCTGGACGTGCAGCGGATGGGCCGGGGCTATGCCTGGCTGGATACCGGCACGCATGGCAGCCTGCTGGATGCGGGCAATTTCGTGCGCACGCTGGAGCAGCGTCAGGGATTGCAGACCGGTTCCCCGGACGAGATTGCCTTTCAGCGCGGCTGGATCAGTGCCGATGCGCTGGCCGCCCGCGCCCGGTTGTTTGGCAAGAACGACTATGGGCGGTATTTGCTGGGGCTGCTGGATCAATCGTAGCGCAAGTCTTTCGCCTTGCCCCGGAAAATGAAATAGGCCAGCCCCGTATAAGCCAGAATAGTTGGCAGAACGATGGCCACGCCATAGAGGATGATCAGCAGGCTTTCGGGGGCGCTGGCGGCCTCGTAAATTGTCAGCTGATCGGGAACGACATAGGGATAAAAGCTATAGGCCATGCCGCCAAAGGCTGTGGTCCATAGCAGAGTTGCCATGCCAAAGGGCAGCCATGACCAGCGGTCATCTGGCATCGGCATCCGGGCAAGCAACCACCACAGCCCAACCACCAGTAGCCCCGACACTATGGGCAAGGGGGCCAGATACACCGCCTCTGGCCATGCGAACCATTTGTCGAAAATCCGGGTGCTGACCAAAGGGGTGGCGGCTGATATCGCCCCGATCCCCAGCACCAGCCCCCAGATCCCGCCACGCGCCCAGTTGACGGCTTTGATCTGCAAGCCGCCTTCGGCCTTGTGAATGATCCATGTGGCCCCGATGAAACTGTAGCCAACAGTCAGAAAGACTGCTGTCAACACTGAAAACGCGATATGCGGCAGGGTCCATTGTAGCCCCATCACATACATGCCCAGCATGAATCCCTGCGCCAGCGAGGACATCAGCGACCCCGCAAAAAAGGCCCGGTTCCAGAACCGTTTCCATGGCGCAGGGGCTTTGACCCGAAACTCAAACGCTACCCCGCGCAGGATCAAGCCGAGCAACATAATCGAGACGGGCAGGTAGAGTCCGGAAAGGATGGCCCCGTGTGCCGCCGGGAATGCGACCAGCAACAGGCCGACAGCCAAGACCAGCCAGGTTTCATTGGCATCCCAGAACGGGCCGATCGCGGCGACCATGCTGTCCTTTTCTGCGTCAGTCGCAAAAGGAAACAACAACCCGACCCCCAGATCGAACCCATCGAGCACCACATAAATCAGGATCGACAGGCCCATCAGCGCGGCAAAGGTGAAGGGCAGCCAGATCGTGGGATTGTCAAACATGGTGCTTACTCCGCGGCAAGGGGTATGGCCGGACGGATCGGCCCAAGGGATTCGCCGCGCGAGGCTTTGCGCGCCAGGTAGAATATTACCAGAACATACGCCCCAAGCAGTGCCGCATAAACCGCCAAATAGCCGATCAGCGTGCTCAGAACCATCGGGGCGGGGACATCGGCTACGGCAGCTTTGGTCGATAAGATGCCTTGGACCAGCCAAGGTTGGCGGCCTATTTCGGTGGTATACCAGCCCGCCAAAGTGGCCAGCCAGCCCGCGAAAGTCATGCCGACCAGTGTGTAAAGCACCGGTTTCGGCAGTCCTTCAACCCCGCGCCGCAATAGCAGTGCGGCAGTGGTCCAGCTGACCAACAGCATCAGCACCCCCGTGCCGATCATCAGCCGGAATGCATAAAACACCGGGGCCATGCGGGGATGCAGGGCCGTGCCATCGGCAGCGACATAGTCGTTCAGGCCGGGAACAACGCCATCAGCGCTATGACGCAGGATCAGCGAGGCGAGGTTGGGGATGCCAATCTCGAAGCTGTTTTCGCGTGCCGATTCGTCTGGTATGGCGAAGAGCAGCAGCGGGGCGTGGGATTGGGTATTCCAATTCCCCTCCATCGCCGCGATTTTTTGCGGTTGATACTCCAGCGTGTTCAACCCATGCGCATCGCCGATATAGATTTGTACAGGCATCAAAATTGCTGCTGTGAACACGGCAGTTTTCAGCGCGACCCGCACCCCATCGGTTTGGCCCCCGATGATCCAGCGAAAGGCCGAGACCCCGGCAATCAGGAAGCTGACGGTCAGGAAACTGGCGATCATCATATGGGCGAAACGGTAGGGCATTGATGGGTTGAAAATAATCGCGGCCCAGTCAGTCGCATGGGCGACACCGTCAATCATTTCAAACCCTTGGGGGGTATGCATCCAGGAGTTCAAGACGATGATCCAAAAGGCCGACATGGTGGTGCCAAAGGCCACCAGGAACGTCGCCGTGGTATGCGCCCAGTTCGGCACGCGGGATGCACCAAACAGCATGATCCCAAGGAAGACCGCCTCGAGGAAAAACGCGTTCAGCACTTCGTAGGCCAACAGAGGGCCCGCTATATTGCCGACGGTTTCCATGAAGCCCGGCCAGTTGGTGCCGAATTGAAACGACATGGTGATGCCGGACACCACGCCCATTGCAAAGGACAGCGCGAATATCTTGACCCAAAATTGATAGGCCTCCATCCAGCGATATTCGCCGGTTTGGGTGTAACGGGTTTTGAAAAACAGCAGGACCCAGCCCAAGGCGATGGTGATGGTCGGAAAAAGAATGTGAAACGACATGTTGGCGGCGAATTGTATCCGGGAAAGTATCAACGCGTCCATCAGCGGGCCCTCATCTAACTGCCATGACTGGTATATAACGAAGGTTGCTCAGTCAGGTAGGTCGTGTGACGAAACGGCGCGGCCTTCGGTTGTCAGCCAGGTGGACGGGACAATACGGGTGCGTTGGGTCCGACGAACCCAGATGTCAACTTCAGCTTCGGGCATCGGGCGGGCAACACCAAAGCCCTGAATATGGTCGCAGCCAAGGGCATTCAGGACCAAACGTTCCTCGGGTGTTTCGACGCCTTCGCCTAAAGCATCCACGCGCAGGCTGTGGGCAAGCCCGATCATGGCACCGGTAATTTTGCTCAGTTCGCTGTAAAGATGCACATCCTTGACGAAAGAGCGGTCAATTTTGATCCGGTCGACTTTGAAATGGCGCAGGTTCGCGATGGACGCGTGGCCCGTCCCGAAATCATCCAGCTCGATCCGAAAGCCCCGCCGTGACAGGTCGCGAATGTTGCTGATGATGTTCCCGCTTTCAACTTCGATCATCGCACTTTCAAGGATTTCCAGACCTATCTGGCCGGGCACCAGACCAAATTCCGCCACGGACCTGGTCAGTTTCGCAACCAATTCGGTGCTGTTCAGGCGATCAGCGGTCAGGTTGAGGGACACTTGCGGAATTGGCAGGTTCTGGTCCTGCCAGCGGCGCATGGCGGTCAGGGCGCGCCGATTGACGACGTCTTCCATTTGTTCGAGCAAGCCCTGTTGTTCGGCAATTTTCAGAAAATGAATCGGGGTCAAAACCCCGCGGTCCGGATGCACCCATCGCATCAGGGTTTCCAGGCCGACAAGCTTACCAGTGCGGCCTTCGACCTGTGGCTGAAAATAGGGCACAAACTCGTTGGCCTGAATTCCGGTCAGAATTTGTTCGACAATGATTTCGGTTTCTTCCAGACGGGTGCGCATTTGCGGTGCAAACAGCCGTGCCCCGCCCTTTTCATGGGCCTTTGCCGAATAAAGAGCGAGGTCGGCATTCGCAAGCAGGCGGTCGAGGGTTTGGCAGTTTTCCATGCTGCTGGATGCGATTCCGATTGTTGCACCAACTTGAACCGGTTTGTCATGATAGGTGAAGGGCACCGCGATGCGATTGGCGAGATCAGTCGCGCGACTGGCGGCTTCCTCCACACTCATCCTGGTGAATAGAAGCAGGACAAATTCGTCACCGCCGACACGGGCGACGAAGTCATTGGCACGCAGGGCCGATTTCAGAATGCCTGCGACACGGCACAGGGTCGCATCACCCGCCGCGTGGCCAAGATTGTCGTTCACTTGCTTGAACCGGTCGAGGTCAAGCTGTAGCAACGTGACCTGGTGGCCACCAGCAATTGACGCGGCGACTTGGGTTTCAACCCCGTAAAGCGCCCGGCGGTTTGGCAGGCTGGTCAGCTCGTCAATATAGGCAAGATCCCGTTCCTGCATATGGGCAACCTGCAAGGCCGCTTTCAGTGTTGCCCGCATTTCGGTCAGGGCCTGTTCCAGTTCAACTTCGATGAACCGGACAGATTCAGAGATCGTGCTGGGCAGAGTGCTGTTTTGACTGGACAATAATGCACATATCTCACGAACATTACCCGAAAAGGCATCCAGCACCCCCACTTGCTGCGCCGACAAAAGCTGATCCAGACGGTGGCGCATGGCCGGATTTGCAACCAAATGGCAACTGCGCTGAAGTGATCTGATCTGTCCAATCGCATCCATGAATTCGGTATGACTGCGCCGGAGTTCAAGGATATGCGCCCGGGGTTTGATGGTCTGAACCAATGCCGACAGGGCCTGCAGTCCAATGCGCCGGGATTGTTTGCACAGGTTTCCCACCAGATCGATCATTTGATCTAGGTCTTTGCTTATCGTTTTTCGATTCAGGTCAGGGACGACGATGTCAGTTTGCGAATTCATCTGCCCCCGCGATCATCGTAGAGCACACGATATGCAACGCTTTTTGCCATGCGGTTTCATGGGCTGCGGTCCAGATGTCAGACGACAGTGATGCAATAGTCGTGATCAAGGTTGCAGCCACAAGGTCGTAGTGGGCAGGTTTTGCCCCATAGCCCACATGCCGCCGACCAAGGTCGCGCAGGGTTGGTGTGATCCTGTCAAGATTATCAAGCGCCTCGACCACGGTGACAACCGATTCCCACAGCTTGGTGCTTTGCGCAAACATATCCTCGGGGAACATCGGCCTGACCGACGGGGCCACACGGAACAGATTGGCATAGAACAAATTTGTCGCCGAAACCTCTGCCTTGGCCAGAAGTGTTGCGGTTTCGCGAATCAGCCGGATTTCTTCGGACAACAGCATCACAGGGTCCCCGTCAGGTCAGAGTTGACCGCAAGGATTAGCCCGCAACTGCCAAGGAAAGATTAATCCCAGCTGGCCCCCGCAGATTACATTCTAACGGTCAGGGCGGGTGACAGTCTGTATTCCTGCAGGTTCGGCGTCGTCCCGATCCGGTCGATGACCGCAAAAAGACCGGGCGCCGCGAGAGGGGTCAGCACCCCATGCCAAGTGTTGCGCAGCAGGTTGATCCCCTGGCCCGGCGCGCTCAGGAACGCCCGCACCGGCCCGGGGACCCCATCAACGTCAGGGGCGACAATCACCAGAAACGGGTTTTGCGCCATCGGAATGAACGCCTGCGATCCGTCCGGGTGCCGTTCCAGCAGGTCAAACTGATAGGGCAGACCGCGGGGTTGGGCATTAAAGATCGAGATGCCCGCCCGCCCGTCTGGTCCAAAGTCCAGCCGCGCCCTGTCGTGATACCGCCCGCAAAGCCCGGCGTTGATCAGTTTATCGGGGTCGCCCGCACAGTCCAGCACATCGCCAAAGGGCGCAAAGGCGGTGGCGTTCAGGAGTTCGGTTCGGATCATGGCAGTGCTTCTGGTTGGAGAGGGCACAGGGGGCTGTCTGCCCCCGCCCCTTTGGGGCCCCCCGAGGATATTTGGAACCCAAAGAAATGGATCAGGGCAAGGTTAGGGATGGGTGCCGGTTCACATCTTTGTAGAGCAGATAGCGGAATGGGCCGGTCCCGGTGGCGATACAGGCCTGTGGGCAATAGGCCCGCAGCCACATGAAATCACCGGGCCCAACATCGACCCAGTCGCGGTTCAGCAGGTATCTGGCGGTCCCTTCCAGCACATAAAGCCCATGTTCCATGATATGGGTTTCGGCAAAGGGGATCCGCCCGCCGGGGAGAAAGGTGACGATGTTCACATGCATATCATGCCGCAGGTCTGACGGATCGACAAACCGGGTGGTGCCCCATTTGTCGGTATTGCTCATCCAGTGCACCGGCATTGCCCGATCGGAGGCGATCACCGGATCGGGTGCAGTGAGGCCGGGGGCGGGCGCGTAGCGTTTGCGGATCCAATGGAATTTCAGAGGGCTGGCACCGGGGTTATGCACCGTCCAGACAGCGCCGGGCGGAAGATAGGCATAGCCGCCCGCTGTCAGGTGGTGAGCAGTGCCATCCAATGTCAGGGTCATGTGCCCGGTGGCAACCAAGATCCCCGCTTCGGCCGCCCTGTCCGGCTCGGGGGTAATGGACCCACCGCCAGGCTGCACCTCGACCGCATATTGCGCAAAGGTCTCCGCAAAACCGGTCATCGGCCGGGCGATGATCCAGGCGCGGGTATCGGTCCAGCCGGGCAGAGGGCCAGCCACGATGTCGCGCATCACAGAGGCCGGGATTACCGCATAGGCGGTGGTGAATATTGCAGTGCTGGCCGCCGGGTCGCCCGTCTGGTCAGGCAAGCCGCCGGGGGGGAAGGCATAACTCATGGCAGCATATCCTTTAGCCGCAGGGCGGCGATGCGTTCGACCTGGGCGCAGGCCGTGGCGATTTCGGTGGCGGTGTCATTGGCGATGCGGGTCTGGAACGCGGCCAGAATGCTGGATTTGGTATTGTCCCGCACGGCGATGATAAAGGGGAAACCGTGCCGGGCCACATAGGCGGCATTCAGGGTCTGGAATTGGTCGCGCTCGGCATCGGTCAGCGCGTCGAGCCCGGCGCTGGCCTGTTCGTTCGTGCTGTCGGCGGTCAGCCGTTTGGCGGCGGCCAGTTTGCCCGCGAGGTCGGGATGCGCCCGCAGGACCCCCAGCCGTTCTTCTGGTAAGGCTGAACGGAAGATGCGTCCCAAGGCATTGTGCAGGCCCACCGCGCTGTCATGGGCGGGGCCGAGTTCCAGCTCATAGGCACGCTCGGCGATCCAGGCCGAGTGTTCGAATACGCCGCCGAACCGCGCGACGAAAGTCGCCTTGTCCATCTGGCTGGGCCGCTCACGCCGCCGGTGCGGGTGGGTGGCCGCCCAATGGGCCGCGATCTGCCCACGGGTCGGGAACCAGACATCGGCATGGCTTTGGGCATAGTCCAGAAACCGTTTCAGCCCGGCGATTTTACCCGGCCTGCCGATCAGTCGACAATGCAGGCCGATGGAGAACATCCTGGCCTGACCCTGGGTGCCCTCGGCATAAAGGGTGTCAAATGAGTCCCGCAGATAGCTCTCGAATTGGTCCCCGGTGATATAGCCGGGGGCGGTGGCAAAGCGCATGTCGTTGGCTTCGAGCGTATAGGGGATGACCAGTTGGTTGCGGTCGCCCACTTCGATCCAATAGGGCAGGTCGTCGTCGTAAGTGTCTGAAATCCAGTCCAGACCCCCGGTTTCAGCAGTCAGCCGGACGGTGTTGATCGACGTGCGCCCAGTGTACCAGCCGCGCGGCGGGGCACCCACCACCTCGGTATGCAGCCGGATCGCTTCGACGATCTGGGCGCGCTCCACATCCTCGGGCATATCCCGGTGATCGACCCATTTCAGGCCATGCGACGCAATCTCCCAGCCCGCCGCCTGCATCGCGGCGACCTGTTCAGGGGCGCGGGCAAGGGCGGTGGCGACGCCGTAGATGGTGACCGGGATGTGCCGTTCGGTGAACAGCCGGTGCAGCCGCCAGAACCCGGCACGGGCCCCGTAATCATAGAGCGATTCCATGTTCCTGTGCCGCTGCCCCGGCCAAGGGGCGGCCCCGGCGATATCGGACAAGAATGCCTCGGACGCCGCATCGCCATGCAGGATGCTGTTCTCGCCGCCCTCTTCGTAGTTCAGGACGATGGAAATAGCGATCTTTGCGCCCCCCGGCCATTGGGCATCGGGCGGATTGGGGCCGTGCCCGGTAAAGTCGCGCGGATAGCGGGGCGGCATATTGTATTTCTCCTGCAGGCAATGTCCACTATGCCCGACAGTGCGGCGCATGCAAGGGAGCGGATGATGAGCGGCTATTTGACCACCCATGTGCTGGATACGGCCCGGGGGGTGCCCGCAGCGGGCTTGAGGATCATGCTGTATAAAGTCACGGGCATGAACCACCGCAAGTTGGTCGAGATGGTGACCAATGCCGATGGGCGGACGGATGGGCCGATCCTGCCGGCAGGCAAATTCACGGTGGGGGTGTATGAACTGGTGTTTTGTGCCGGGGCATATCTGCGCGGGGCGGGGTTGGCGGGGGATGAGCCGATTTTTCTGGATGAAATCCCGATCCGGTTCGGGATGAGCGCTGCAGCGGCGCATTACCATGTGCCGCTTTTGCTGTCGCCATATGGTTATTCGACTTATCGGGGGAGTTAGCCTGCAGGCCTACCCTTGACGCCATCTGGCTTTCGGGTTTCGTCTGAGCAGACGGCAAGTGGAGGCCAGATGTACGATCTCGCAATCCTGATGGAATGGCTGGAAACGGCGGTGCGCTGGGTCCATGTGATCACGGCCATGGCCTGGATAGGGGCGTCGTTTTATTTCATCGCGCTTGATCTGGGGCTGCACCGGGACCGGGCGCTGGCCAGTGGGGCGGATGGCGAGGAATGGCAGGTGCATGGGGGTGGGTTTTACCACGTGCAGAAATATCTGGTGGCGCCGGCGCAAATGCCCGGCGATCTGATCTGGTTCAAATGGGAAAGCTATTGGACCTGGCTGTCGGGCTTTGCGCTGTTGATCCTTGTCTATTACCTTGGGGCCGAGCTTTTCCTGATTGATCCCAATGTGTTGGATATTTCGATCTGGCAGGGGATCGGGATTTCACTGGCGTCATTGGCTTTCGGCTGGGTGGTCTATGACCTGATCTGTAAATCCCGGTTCGGGGATGACAGCACCAGGCTGATGCTGGGGCTGTTTGTGATCCTTGTGGGGATGGCATGGTTCTACGTCCATGTGTTTTCGGGCCGGGCGGCGCTATTGCATCTGGGGGCGTTTACGGCGTCGATCATGACCGGAAATGTGTTCTTCATCATCATGCCCAATCAACGGGTGGTGGTGGTCGACCTGATTGCGGGCCGCAAACCCGACCCGAAATATGGAAAAATTGCCAAGCAGCGCAGCACGCATAATAACTACCTGACACTACCAGTGATTTTTCTGATGTTGAGCAACCATTACCCGCTGGCTTTTGCGAGCCCGTACAACTGGATCATCGCGGCGCTGGTGTTCCTGACGGGGGTCACGATCCGGCATTGGTTCAACACGGTCCATGCGCGCAAGGGGCGGCCACATTGGACATGGGGGGTGACGGTGGTGCTGTTCGTGATCATCGCATGGTTGTCCTCGCCGCCCAGGGAGGCCCCGGAAGATGTCGCGCTGACTGGGGCAGCGCTGCATTATGCGCAGGCCGAGGGGTTCACTCAGGTCGCCGATATCGTGATGGGCCGCTGTTCAATGTGCCATGCCGCGACCCCGGCTTTTGACGGCCTCCACTGGCCACCCAAAGGCGTGATACTCGATACTCCCGGCCACATCGCCATTCATGCGCGCCAGATTTACCTGCAGGCCGGGGTGACCCATGCGATGCCACCAGCGAACGTCAGCTATATGGCGCCCGGGGAGCGGGCGCAGATTGAAGCGTGGTTTCGGGCGGGGCAATAGGCGGAACCTTTTATGCGCTCCGCGCGGGGATATTTAGAACCCAGAGAAATAATAGAAAATTAACCAGAATCAGGTCTTGTAATGCTACGGAACAGGCTGGGAAGCCGATGACCGTACCCTGAGAAGTCAGCGCCCTGCCATGGTCAAACTGGGCAGGGCGTTCCTTGTATTTCTCTGGGTTTATAAATATCCCCGCGCGGCGCGCATAAGAGTTCTTACTTTTTGGCAAATTTCCATGCGCTGATCTGTTCATAGACCTGCCCGGGGGCCAGTTCGATGGACGGAAATCCGGCATGAGTGGTTGCATCCGGCCAGCTTTCCGGCTCGAATGCCAGCCCTTCATGCGGGCCGTGGCCGGGGCGGATGGCG
Source organism: Rhodobacterales bacterium (assembly GCA_031420215.1). Lineage (GTDB taxonomy): Bacteria > Pseudomonadota > Alphaproteobacteria > Rhodobacterales > Rhodobacteraceae > JANOMH01. Next base: position 10,515 of record JANOMH010000326.1, read on the forward strand.
TGGCGGCCGTCATACAGGTGAATGCCGGGCTCGGTCGTGGCGATGGTCATCTGAACACCGCTTTTTCCGGTCAACCAGAGCACATCGCGCAGGGATTGGCGGCTGTCCGATACGCAAAAGCAGTTGTCCAGCAGCGGATCACCCACGTTGATGACGCGCCCCTGCCGGAAATCAAATTCCGTTCCGGCAACGGGCCGGATGTCCCCGGTCGGTATGAAATCCGTGTCCGAGGGCAGCATCCGGTCGGCATCGACGCGCAGGCGATGGCCGTCCCATTGTTCAGTTCCATCCAGATTCCAATAGCTGTGATTGGCGAAATTCAGGATGGTCAGAGCGTCAGTGGTGCCAGTGACAATCAGCCGCAGGGTGGCGGGGGCAGTCACCTCGAACCGGGCCTGCACATCGCGGTTTCCCGGAAAGCCACCTTCGCCATCCGGCAGATGAATGGCAAATGTCGCGTGGGTGGCAGAATGATCGCGCAGGTCCCAATGTTTGAGATGGGTCCCCGCCGCGCCATTATGGATCAGATGCCGTCCGTTGAGGTTCTTTTCAAACTCATACCGCTGCCCGCCAATGTCGGCGAAACCGCCGGTGATCCGGTTGACGACCGGCCCGATCAGTGAGCCATGATAACGCATCGCGCCCTCATAATCGGCAATCTGATCAGAGCCTTGGGTCAGGCTAAAGGGCACCCCCGCCAGCCGGACATCCTGTAGCACGGCCCCCCATGTGAGCAATGTGACTGACAGATCGCCCGCAGTCAGCGTCACCGCCCCGACCTTGCGCCCATCTGCCGCTGTGCCGAATTCCTGCATTACAGACTTTCCCAATGGACCCCTGCCGCCGGGATCGTCACGCCGTTCCAAAGCTGCGGTTGCCCTGCATAATTCAGCACAAACCGGTGTGTCGCGGTGTCACGTATCCGCAAGCCCTCGGGCAGATCAAGGGTTTGCAGCCCAAGTTCGGCGCATAAATCGCAGATCAGGGTAAAGAATGTCTCGTCGTCGGGCCAGCCGGCCAGATAGCGCAGATGGTCGGTGCCCATGATCGCGGGCTTGCCCTCCGCGGTCTGTCGCAGCACCGGGGCGGTGCCAGCCAAATGTTCGAACCAATGCAGAAACCGGCCCCCGCCATCCAGCGGCACATCGGCGATCGGCGGCAGGCTTTCGGTCAGCACGACGCTGACATCAAGGCCCGGTACCTGTGGCCCCAGTGGCACCTGGATCGACAGATCGGGTGTCTTGGTATCGGTGCGCGGCCCGATCAGTGCAATCCCCCGGAACGCAGCGAGACCCGCGCGCAACGGCGCAGACAGCGCCATCAGACCGGGCGCCAGCACCAGCCGATACTGCCCCAGATCGGCGCAATCGGGCGGCAGAATATCCACCGACAGCCCGGCCCGCCGCAGCGCCCGATAGGCGGCAAAGGCCAGCCGGAACATGTCGAAATCCCGCCCCTGCGGCTGCACTTCCCAGGCCCAGGCGGATTCGTAATCAAACACCAGTGCCACTTGCGCCACCGCTGTGCCGACGTCGGGCATATCGTTGATTTCACGGGAAACTTGCGCTATTTCGGCCAGCGCCGGGGCGGGTTCGCTGTCAGGCCGCAACAACCCCGCATGCATCTGCTCCTGGGCGAAAGGGGCTTGCCGCCAACGAAAATAGGTCACGGTTTCGGCCCCATGCGCAAACGCTTCCCAGGCCCATAACCGGGCCATGCCGGGCAAGGGCGCGGGGTTCCAGGGCGCCCAGTTCACCGGGCCGGGCTGCTGTTCCATCACCCACCAGCGGCCCCTGCCTACGGCGCGATAGAGGTCATGGTGGAAGGCTTGGTTATCCGGGTGGCCCTGCCGCAGAAACGCCAGTTTGAACGTCTCGGACCCTTCGAGCCGGTCCGACAGGAATCCGATCGGATAGCTGTCCCAAGACGCGATATCGAGGTCGGCCCCGACCTTGTAGTGGTCGAAATCGGTCACCCGCCCCATGTAATTGTGGATGATCGGGGCGGCAGAGTGTTTGCGGATCTCATCCGTCTGGACCCGGTTGAACGACACCACCTGATCCGATGAATAGCGTTTGAAATCCAACTGATGCGGGTGGTTCGGTTCGGTTACGGTCAGGTTGGGCAGCCCGATCTGATCAAAGTCATCATAGTCCATCGACCAGAATACATTGCCCCAGGCCCGGTTCAGCGCATGGGGGGACTGGTATTTTTGGGCCAGCCAGTTCTGGAACCCCACGTGGGCGGCAGCCGAATAGCTGCGCACCGTATCGTGGCAGGCATATTCATTGTCCGTCTGCCATGCGGCCACATAGGCATTGCGGCCATAGCGCTCGGCCAGTGCCTTCGTGATCCGGCGCGATTCTTCGCGGTAACCCAGATGCGAGAAACAGTAATGCCGGCGCGAGCCAAAGCCGCGCACCGCCCCATCCGCACCTACGGGCAGCATATCTGGGTGCTTGTCCACCATCCATTTCGGCGGCGTAGCCGTAGGGGTGCACAGCACAACCTGCAACCCGGCTACCCCCAATATGTCAATCGCCCGGTCCAGCCAGTCAAACTGTAACTGCCCCGGTTTCGGTTCCAGCCTGCTCCAGGCGAATTCGGCGATCCGGACCCAGGTCAGGCCGGTCTCAACCATACGGGCGGCATCGACTGCCCACTGCGCCTCGGCCCAATGTTCAGGGTAGTAGCAAACGCCAAGGGTGCGTTTCATCGGGATCCGTCCTTTGGCTTTCGTTTACAGGATAACCTGATGTTCCCGCTGACCTTTGTGGCTGGTCTGCACCGCAAAGGTCCGGCCGGAATGGGGATAAGTCGCAAGTTGTTCCTCGCTTAGCTCTACTGCGGCAGAGGTGCAGAACAGGGTGCGCAGGTCCGGCCCGCCAAAGGCCGGGCAGGTGGTCTTGCTGGCCGGGATATCGGTGGCAAACAGGAACTTGCCTGCCGGATCATAGGTCGCGACGCGGGCAGATTGCCATTGGGCATTCCACAGATTGCCGGCGGCATCGACCACTGCCCCGTCAGGAATGCGGTTCTCGGCCCGCAGATCGATATGCACGTCGGGCGCGCCCGTGGGCCAGCCATTTATGAGGTCCAGACGTTGGCGCATGATCCGCCGATCCGCCGAATCCGTGTAATAGGCGGTGGTGCCATCCGGGCTGAAACAAATCGCATTGGGCACGGTGATGTTGCCGATGATCTGGCGCAATTCGCCCCGGTAATAGCGGTAAATTGCCCCGGCCTGAGCAGTCAGACCCATCGTGCCAATCCAGAACCCGCCATAGGGGTCGGCCCGGCCATCGTTGGACCGGGTCGCCGGATTATCCGCCTCCAGCGGCACGATCAATTCACTTTGCCCGGTGGACAGGTTGAACAGCGACAGGGCTTTGTCGGACGCCATCAGCAGTGCGTCCTGCGACACCCATCCGGCAGCCGAGACGTAATCCGCAAATCCCCAATGTTGCCCTTTGGTATGCAGAACCCGCCCCAGGATATCAAACCAGAACAACTGGTTGCGCAGCGGGTGCCATAGCGGCCCTTCGCCCAACAGGCAGATCGTGTCATCATGGACAATCGCATCGCTCATTTTACAGCCTCGTCATAAGCGGCCACCAATTCGCGGGCACGGGCGGTGATATCGGGCACCGACATGCCCGGTTTGTAAAGGGCCGATCCGATGCCAAAGCCATTGGCGCTGGCTTTGATCCAGTCTTTGAAATTGTCAGGACCAGCCCCGCCCACAGCATAGACCTGCGTTCCGACCGGCAAGACCGCGCGAATGGCGCGCAGCCCCTCGGAGCCCAGCAGGCTGGCCGGGAATATTTTCAGCCCATCTGCCCCGTTTTTCAGGGCGGCGAAACACTCGGTCGGGGTCAGCACACCGGGCCAGCTTTGCATGCCTGCCATCTTGGTGGCGACAATCACACGCGGGTCGCAATTAGGCGACACGATCAGCTTGCCCCCAACCTGCTGCACCCGGCCCACATCTTCGGGCGACAACACGGTGCCTGCGCCAATCAGCGCCTGTGCACCGAACGCAGTGGCCATTGCGCCAATGCTGGAAAAGGCATCGGGTGAATTCAGCGGCACTTCGATCGATGTGATCCCGGCCCCGATCAAGGCGGCGGCCACACCCAAAGCCTCGGGCGGGGTGATGCCGCGGAGGATTGCGATCAGGTTGCGGGGCATGTCAGGCTCCTTTCAGGCTGCGGTATGCAGCGGTCAGGCCGGCCAAGGTCACGGTCTGGCCATCGGCCAAAGTGGCGGGGGCGGACACGGTGGCCAGCGCCTGCACATACAGCTTTGACACCGTGCCCGCGCCGATGACGGCTATCTTTTGGCCCAGCCAATAGGGCTTGGTCGCGGCCAGTTCTGCGCCGATCAACAGACCCGACAACCGGGACCGGGCGGCAGCGCCGTCCAGCCCATGTAACAAATGTTCAGCGCGCAGTGAAAACAGCCGTCCGGCAAGGCGTTCGGGGCGGGCGATACTGTCGGCCAGAGCGGTCAGAAACGCAGGCTCGTCCCAGCCGGTCGCGGCCACGGTATGGCGCAGCACGGTCTGAGCGCCGATGAGGGCAAACAACTCGCCGGTCATCACGGTCTGAAAACTGACCACTTCGCCCGCGCTGATGTGGACCCATTTGGTATGGGTGCCAGGCAGGCAAAGGACACCATCCCAGCCGGGGTTCAGGGCCAGAAATCCGGCGATCTGGGTTTCCTCGCCGCGCATCACATCGGCGGGGTCATCCTGGCGGATGCCGGGGATGATATGCACGGTCAGGCCGGGTGTGGTGGTGGGCGCGGTGACGAAACCGGATGGCAAAGGCGGACAGGGAGTGCGGGCATAGGGGGCCTCGATCCAGCCTTGCCGCGACCCAACCATGCCGCAGGCCACTGCGGTCATCGGGCCCGAACACCAGCCGCCGATCAATTCCAGCAAGGCCGGTTCATAGGCATCGCGGGACAGCTTGCTCATCCCATTTTCTGACATGGCATGGGCTAAAACCCCGCCGCCAGCCGACATCGCCCAGACCCGCAAGTTGGTGGTGCCCCAATCGAGCGCCACCCAGTCGGCTGTTATTGTCGCACCGTCCATCAGCCAGTTCCCACTACGCCTGCATCAATGACCAAAGTCTGGCCCGTCATCATCCGCGACAGGCCTGAGGCCAAAAACAGGACCGGACCGACGATGTCAACCGGGGTCATATGCTCCTTAAGACATTGTTTTTCCATGAATGCCGCCAACGAGGCCGGATCGGCCCACAGGTCCAGTTGCCGCTGCGTCAGCACCCAGCCGGGGGCCAGCGCATTGACCCGGATATTGTCGCCCCCGAACTCTCTTGCCAAAGACCGGGTCAGTCCCATGATCCCGGCATTAGCCGAAATATAGGTGGACAGGTTCGCGATTCCCAGCATGTAGCTGATCGAGGAAAAGTTGATGATGCTGCCGCCTGTCGCCTTCATCATCGGGGCGACTTTCTGGCAAGCAAAGAAATAGGCCTTGAGGTTGACCGCCTGCGAGGCGTCCCAGATATCCTCAGTCACGTCAGCGGCGGCATAGCGGGTGTCATTGGCCGCGTTGTTGACCAGCGTCGTGATCGGTCCATGCGCCGCCGCCGACTGATCCATCGCCGAATGAAGTGCTGGAATGTCGGTGATGTCACAGGCGATGTAGAGCGGCTTGGCGCCATACTTTTCGGCCAACTCATCGGCAAAGCCGGTCGCATCCCTGCGCCCGACAAAAGCCACCTGCGCGCCCTGTTCGATAAACCCCTCGGTCAGGGCGGCCCCGATGCCATTGCCGCCGCCGGTGATGAACACCGACTGCCCTTTGATATCGTGGAAAGTTGCTGTGCTGTGCATGGAGGGGCCCGTGAATTACACTCCCGCCCAAGGCACGGGCAGGAGTATTTTTGTGACAAAGAGGACGTTGATTACTTTACTGCACCCATGGTCAATCCGGCAATGAAGTGTTTCTGCATCAGAAAGAACATCGCCACCGGCGGCAGGGCGGCCACGATCGACCCGGCCGACACCAGATGCCAGGCCGCAACCCATTGCCCATTCAGTGATGACAGTCCCGCCGTGACCGGTTGGGTGCTGGCAGAGGTGGTCAGGACCGTGGCCCAGAAGAAGTCGTTCCAGATAAAGGTGAACACCAGCACCGACAGGGCCGCAATGGCGGGCCGCATCAGGGGCAGCACGATGTACCAGAAGATCTGCCATTCGGCGACGCCCTCGACCCGCGCCGCCTCGATCAGTTCGCGCGGCAGTGAGCTGATGAAATTGCGCATGAACAGGGTGCAAAAGCCGGTCTGGAACGCGATGTGGAACAGTGCCAGACCTGCGGTGGTGTTGATCAGGTTCAACTCCTGGGTCATGTCCCGCACCGGGATCATCAGGATCTGAAACGGCACAAAGTTACCCGCCACAAACAGGAAGAACACCAGAAGATTGCCGCGGAACTTGTACACGCCCAGGGCAAAGCCGGTCATGCAAGACAGAATCACCGTGCCGATCACGGT
>JANOMH010000327.1:0-1536 GCA_031420215.1 Rhodobacterales bacterium
GGCATTCGAACAGCCGTCGCGCTGTGCGCCGCCGCGCTTTGGGCAAAAATCCATCACCGCGCAACCACTCATCCAGACGGCCGCACCACGGCCCAAGCTGGGGCCCAAGCTGGGGCCCGGGTTGCGGCTTGCGCTTGTAAACCGGCTCTGCCCCATCCTTCAGATACTTCCGAACCGTTCGGCCATTGCTCGAACCAATGGCGCACTGGCCTCACTCCGCGACAACTGCAGGGACCGCGCCAAGCCACTGATACTCTCGCCGTCCCGTAACCCGCGACGCCTGATCTTCCCAATCGTTTCCATACATAGCACCCCAGCTGCTCCCGCCCAAAAGCGGTATTGTTGCACGACCGGGGTGGTCGGTTTTGCACGCTGTTCCACCCCGTCAGCTGGTCACTTTTGCATGCTGTTTTACATGACGCTGCGCCGGGTCAGCATCGAGGCCGCAGCCGATGTCACCGCTGACCGGCTGATCGCCGCACTGGCCCGGCTGGGATACGAAGCACACGAGCTTGATCCGGGGCTGCTATCCGCAACTCAAACCGACCGTCAGGGGCAGGGTTTGCTGCTGCGGCTGGGCGTGGCCGGGTTTGCGATGATGAATGTGATGCTGTTTTCCGTCGCCGTCTGGTCAGGTGCGCCAGAAGCCACGCGCAATATGTTCCACTGGATTTCCGCCATCATCGCCCTGCCAACGGTGGCCTTTGCCGGTCAGCCGTTTTTTCGCAGCGCCTGGGCATCGTTGCGGGCGCGGCGGCTGGGCATGGATGTGCCGATCAGTCTGGCGTTGATCCTCGCCAGCGGAATCTCACTGTTCGAGACGGTGATGGGTGGCAGTCAGGCCTATTTTGATGCCGCCGTATCGCTGACCTTGTTTCTGTTGGCCGGGCGCTATCTGGACCACCGGACCCGCGCCGTGGCCCGGTCAGCCGCCGAGGAACTGGCAGCGCTGGAAGTGCCCCGCGCCACGGTGCTGCGCCACGGTGTTGAACTGCTGCTGTCGCTGGCCGAGGTTCTGGCGGGCGACATCGTGCGGGTGCGTCCCGGCGGGCGGATGCCGGTGGACGGTGTGGTGCTGGAAGGGGCAAGACCCGCTACACCAGCCTGGCCGAACGCGCCGCGCGGATTTATTCGCCTTTGGTACATATCCTGTCGTTCAGTGCCTTCGGCTACTGGATGTGGCAGACCGGCGGCGATTTGCGCTTTGCCATCAACATCTCGGCGGCTGTGCTGATCATCACCTGCCCCTGCGTGCTGGGGCTGGCGGTGCCTGCGGTGGTGACGTCAGCCAGCGGCGAACTGTTCCGCAAGGGGTTATTGATCAAACATGGCACGGCACTGGAGCGTCTGGCCGAGGTCGATACAGTCGTGTTCGACAAGACCGGCACATTGACTTTGGGGCTGCCCGAGCCGGTTGATCTGACCCGCCATTCGCCCGAAGTGCTGGCTGTTGCGGCAGCTTTGGCCGGGGCATCGTCGCATCCTTTGGCACTGGCGCTGGCCGGGCAAGTCATCAACCCGGCCCCCGTCACCGAT
>JANOMH010000328.1:0-20736 GCA_031420215.1 Rhodobacterales bacterium
TGGGATGACCCGAAATTCGGCTTTGACAAAATCTATCAATATGCCGGGCTTCAGGTAGCCCAATGACCCGCGCGCTTGTCCTTTTCGCACATCCCTGCGAGGAAAGCTTTTCGGCGGCTTTGCATAAGGTCGTCGTTGATACCCTGACCGCCAAAGGGTGGGAGGTGGACGATTGCGACCTGACTGCCGAGGGGTTCAATCCGGTTCTGACTGCGGCCGAGCGGCGCGGCTATCATGATGTGGCCAGCAATACCGCCCCGGTGCAGTCCTATGTCGACAGGTTGGCCAAGGCTGACGCGCTGGTGCTGGTGTTCCCGGTCTGGAACTACGGCTTTCCAGCGATCCTGAAGGGGTTCTTTGACCGGGTGTTCCTACCCGGCGTATCGTTCAAACTGGTGGACGGGTTGGTCAAACCGAACCTGACGAATATCCGCAAACTCGCTGCTGTCACCAGTTACGGCGGCACAAGGTTCAAGACATTCCTTGCAGGCGATCCGCCGCGCCGGGTGGTATCGCTGTCGATCCGCTATGTCTGTGGCGCGCAAAAGCTGCGCTATCTGGCGCTGCACGACATGAACCGCGTCACAGATGCCCAACGCGCCGCCCATCTGGCAAGGGTGAAGCGCGAAATAGAGGCGTTCTGATGCGCGCCCTCGTGGTCTATTGCCACCCTGATCCGGGCAGCTTCAACGCCGCCGTGCGCGATGTCATTTTGGACAAACTGGCGGGCCAAGGGGCCGACGTGCGGCTGCATGATCTGTATGGCGCAGGGTTTACTCCGGTACTGACCGGGCCGGAATGGCAGGGGTATCTGAGTTGTCCCGGCAACGTGGACCCCGTGGCAGCACAGGTCGCCGATGTGCGCTGGGCCGATACGCTGATCTTTATCTATCCGACATGGTGGTATGGCTTGCCTGCGATGTTGAAAGGCTGGCTCGACCGGGTGCTGCTGCCGGATGTGGCGTTTCTGATGCCTGACGAAACGCACACTGATATCCGCCCCGGTCTGTTACATATCAAACGGCTGGGCGTGTTTACCACCTGCGGCGCGTCCCGTTGGCTGACGGCGATCGTCGGTGCCCCCGGCAAACGAACCCTGCTGCGCGGCGTCGGGTTCATCTGTGCGCCGCGCAAACGCACCGTATTTGCTGCGCATTACCTGATGGACAGCTCCACCCCCGCAAGCCGTGCCGCCCATCTGCAACGAGTGGCGGCCAAAATGGACCGGCTGATGGGCCGGACTGCCCGCGAACGACAGGAGGTCAAGGCATGAGGCGTTTCGATTGGGCCGATTTCCGCGCCCCCGAATATGCGAACATCGATCCGATGCGGACCATCGCCATCCTGCCCACCGCCGCGATAGAACAGCATGGGCCGCATCTGCCCGTGGGCACCGATACTATCATCGCCAACGGGATGCTGGATCAGTTGCGTGCCGATTGTCCGGAGACCCTCGATATCCGCATTCTGCCGGTGCAGGCTATCGGCAAATCGAACGAACATCTGTGGGCGGCTGGCACCCTGACCCTGACCGCCGCCACCGCTTTGGCCGCCTGGACCGAGATCGGCCTGTCGGTGGCCCGCGCCGGGGTACGCAAGATCGTCATCGTCAACAGCCATGGCGGCAATCTGGACCTGTGTTCTATCCTGAGCCGGGAACTGCGGGTCCGGGCCGGGATGCTGGCAGTGAAAACCCAATGGTCGGGGTTTGGGCTGCCGCAGGGGATGTATTCCGAACGCGAGGCGAAATTCGGCATCCATGGCGGCGATATGGAAACCTCGGTCATGTTGGCGTTCCGGCCTGATACGGTCGACATGGCTTTGGCCGCAGATTTCCGGTCAACGGCCGAAGGGGCCGCTATTTCGCCCATCGGCCCCACCAGTTACGGCTGGATATCGTCCGACCTGAACCCGGCTGGCGTGGTCGGGGATGCGTTTGCAGGGACCGCTGAAAAGGGCAGGATCACCGCCAAACACATGGTCACCGGGTTCATCGACTTGCTGCGCAAGGTCGAGGCGATGGATATCGCAGGCTTTGCGCCCGTAGTGCCGCCGGGCGGCTTTTAGGCCAAAATTGCCGCCAGATGCCGCGCGAAACCGGGCGAGGCCATCAGCGCCTTGCACCGGGCAAACCGCCCATCGGCATAGCTGCGAAAATCATCGGCCGGGTTGCCGTTGGCCAGTTGGATCAACCCCCACAGGGTCCAAAGCAGGTCGCACATTGCCTTGTAGATCACCATCCGGCCCCGGTCGGACGCTGGGGCATCTCCGCCGAAATAGGCGGTCAGCAATGCCTCGTCCTGTGCGGCATCAAACTGGCCTTCGACCGACAGATCGCCCAGATCCCACATCGGGTCATTCATGCCCGCGTATTCCCAGTCGACGATCCACATTTTAGCCCCGGTATCGAGGAAGTTTTCGCACAGCGGGTCACAGTGGCAGGGGACCAGGGGTGTGGGCGCGAGAGAGAGGGCGGCGCGGACGGCCTCGGCTTCGGCCACAACCGCATGATAGCCCTGCGGCAAGGCCACGTCTTTGGTCGCCAACAGGCCAAGATAGCTGTCGATCATCGCAAACAGCTCGAACCGGAACGGAAAGCGTTGGCCAGAATGGTGCAACGTCCGAAATGCCAGTCCGGCACGGGCAACCGCGTCGGGGGTGTCGCGGAACCCTTGCGGGGTCATCGTCGTGGCAGCGTCAATAAGTCGTGTCACCATGATCCCGCTGGTCGGATCGACATGGATCACCTCCGGACTGACCCCGGCACGGGCGGCGGCGATGGCGGCCTCGGCCTCGTGGGTGCGGTTAATATAGCTTTCCGTGCCCACACCAGGCAGGCGCAGAACGTAGGTTCCCAGCCGGTAGACCCGGTTGGTCAACCCGCCCAGCCGCTCGATCTGGCCGCTGAACCCCGCCAGTGCTGGAATGTTGGGCAATACTAAGCGGATATCTTCTGACATGGGCCTGCTTTCGGGATTAGCGGTTTCCCGATTGGCCCATGCCCCCTATGATTCGCCAAGCACTTTCAGCGGGGGACGCAATGACAGCACATCAACACGACGGGCATCTGGGGTCAGTCTATGAAGCCAAGGGCCCCGCCGAAGTGGCTGCCTTATACGACCGCTGGTCTGCGACCTATGACGCTGAAATGGCAGCAGCCGGATACCGGCATCCGTCCATCGGCTTGGCGCTGTTGACCCGGTATTTGCCCCGGGGTCCGGGGCCGGTATTGGATGCAGGTGCGGGCACTGGCTTGGTGGGTGACTGGTTGGGGATTGTCGGCTATTCACATGTCGAGGCGTTGGATATCTCTCAAGGGATGCTGGACGTGGCGGCGGGCAAGGGCCAGTATAAGGCCCTGCACCTGCTCGCATTGGGGGGGCTGTTGCCCTTTGCCGACGGGCATTTCGCGGGCGTGATTTCCACTGGCGTGTTCACGACCGGCCATGTCGGGGCCGAAGCTTTGCCCGAGCTGGTCCGCATTACTGCGCCGGGCGGAGTTCTGGTTCTGACCGTCAAGATGCCGGTCTGGGATGGGGGCTTTGCCACCGCCATTGTCGGCGATGATCGGTTGCGTGTCCAGGAACAGACCAGTCCCTATGTGTCGATGCCGGGCGAGGCGGGCACAGTGCCTGGGCTGTGCGTGGCCTTGCGCCGGGTTTGAAAACGGGCGGGTGTTGGCCCCGGTGAAGGTGCCTCTGACAGAAATGATTGGGCAACTTCCGAAAAATCAAAGGTCAGTTGCGCACCCTTGCATGGGACGGGTCATAAAACGATTTGAGGCTGATTTGGGCGGGCAGCGTTTCCCCCGCCGCGATCAGCGCATAACTCCCGCCTGTTAACCAATCGTCGCTTACCCCATCCGTATTCCGCACATAGCCGTAACCGACGGATTTTCCAATCGTATAACCATAACCGCCCGAGGTGAGATACCCCACCGCCACCCCGTCCCGCAGGATGGTTTCACGGCCCAATAGCACTGCATCGGCGGCATCCACGGTGAACCCGGCAAAGCGTTTGCTCAGCGGTTTGCCTGCCATCGCCAACAGCGCCGCCTTGCCGATGAAATCCGCCTTATCCAGCTTTACGGCCCAACCTAACCCCGCTTTGAACGGGGTGTCATCGGTGGTGATGTCCGATGACCAGGCGCGATAGCCCTTTTCCAGTCGCAGGGATTCCAGCGCCCGGTAGCCCACCGGCCTGACCCCGTGCCCCGCGCCCATCAGCGCGTCGTAAACAGCCGCCAGTCCCGCGATGGGGACATGCAATTCCCAGCCCAATTCGCCGACATAGGTGACGCGCAGCGCCCGCAGCGCGACCCCTGCAATCATCACGGTGCGCACATGGCCAAAGGGAAAGGCCGCGTTGGTCAGGTCTTCGGTGCAGACCGCACCCAACAGATCGCGCGCCCTCGGCCCCATGACCGACAGCGTTCCCCAGTCTTCGGTCACGTCCTGCAAGGCCAGACCGGGGGGCAGATGGTCACTGATCCAGCCGAAATCATGGCTCCGAAAGCCGGTGCCGGTGACGATGTAGAAATGATCGTCTGCCAGCCGGGCGACGGTCAGATCGCATTCGATCCCGCCGCGCGCATTCAGCATCTGCGTATAGGTCAGCTGCCCCACAGGTTTCAGTCCGGCGGCACAGATATAGTCAATCGCCGCCGTCGCCCCCGCGCCCTGCAGTTCATATTTGGCGAAGGAGGATTGATCAAACACCCCTACATGGCTGCGCACATGGGCATGTTCCACCCCCACCGCGTCAAACCAATTCTGCCGGCCCATGCTGTAAACATCAGCCGCACCCGGCCCATTACCGAACCAATTGGGCCGCTCCCACCCCAGCTTTGAGCCAAACACAGCGCCTTGCGCCGTTAGCCGGTCATACAGGGGGGACTTGATGTGCGGGCGGCCTGATGAGTATTCTTCATGTGGAAAAGCCACGGTGTAATGCTTGCCATACGCCTCCAGGGTCCGGTCACGCACCCACGTCCGGTCTTTGTGCATCGCGGCAAAGCGGCGGATATCCACAACCCACAGATCCAGCGGCGCTTGCCCGGTCATCGCCCATTCGGCCAGGACCCAGCCCGCCCCGCCGCCCGAGGCAATGCCAAAGGCATTGAACCCGGCCCCCACATACATGTTGGTACATTCATTCGCCCGCCCGAGGATGAAGTTCCCATCGGGGGTAAAGCTTTCTGACCCGTTGATCATCTGCTTGACCCCCACTTTGGCCAAAGCGGGGATGCGGGCCAAAGCCTGATCCATATGCTGTTCGAAATGGTCAAAATCATCGTCAAACAACCGGAACTCCCAGTCGTCGGGCACATCGCCACCGGAGTCAGTCAAGTCCCATGGCTGGGGGTTGGGTTCATAGCCGCCCATGACCAACCCGCCGACTTCCTCTTTGAAATAGGTCCGGCGGTCGGGGTCGCGTAATGTGGGCGCATCGGCGGCCAGTCCCGGTATGCGTTCGGTCACGATATACTGGTGCTTGACCGGCTGCAGCGGCACGGTGACCCCGGCCAGTGCGCCCACTTGCCGGGCCCATTGTCCGGCACAGTTCACGACAGTGTCACAGGTAATGGTGCCTTGGGTGGTGTGGACCCCGGTAATCCGCTTGCCCTCCATCACAAACCCGGTCACCCGCACCCCTTCGTGCAGTTTGGCCCCATGCATCCGGGCCCCTTTGGCCAGACTTTGGGTAATGTCGGATGGGCTGGCCTGCCCATCCGTCGGCAGCCATGATGCGCCGATCAGGTCAGAGGTGTCCATCAGCGGCCACATCCGGGCGACTTCGGCGGGCGAGATCAGGTGCATTTCCATCCCGAAACTTCCGGCAGTGGTGGCCAGCCGTTTATATTCGGTCCAGCGGTCCGGCGTGGTGGCCAGCCGCAGACAGCCGGTCATCTTCCAGCCGGTTTCAAGGCCGGTTTCCGCAGCCAGCGTTTTATACAGATCCACCGAATACTTCAGCACCTTGGTGATACTGGCCGAAGAGCGCAGCTGCCCGACCAGCCCCGCCGCATGCCATGTTGACCCCGAGGTCAGCTTGCCCTGTTCCAACACCACCACATCGGCTTTGTGATCGCGGGCCAGATGATAGGCCGTGGAACAGCCGATGATCCCGCCGCCAATGACGACGACCTGGGCATGCGTGGGTAGGGTCATGGGGTCAGGGTTCCATAGGTTGACTGATAGGCGGCCAAAGCCGCATTCAGTTTTACAATATTCTCATCCGCGTAGGCGCCATAATCGACGCCCGGCGTATTCAGGTGGATTTCCGACACCATTGCCCACATCGCCTCGCGTAGCAGGGCCGCACATTGCATGGCGGCAAAAGACTGGTGCAAAGCCGGGGTCGGCGCGGCCCTGAAATAGCTGTGCAGCAGGGTCTGTGACTGGCCCGCATCCATCCCGGCATTCGCGGCCACCCCGGCCAGATCAAACATCGGCGTCGAAAACCCGGCATATTCATAGTCGATCAGCCAAAGCTGGTGGCCATCATCCAACAGATTGGCGGGCAGCAGGTCATGGTGCCCAAAGATCAGCGGCAAGGGGATTTGTGCTGCTTCGAGGAGTTGGCTTAACGCCAGATAGTAGGGCAGGGCCGCGACATAGCGGCTGTGGCCAAGGGAAAGGGTCCGCGCATAGTCGCGGATCACATGGAATACCCAGAACAAGGTCGCCTGTCCGGTGATATGGGCAGGCATCTGGCTATGAAAGTTGCAAAGCAGCTCTCCGACCCTTGCGGGATCGTCTCGCAAGTCGGCAGCTGTCAGCGTCCGGCCAGTGACAAAGGCGGTGACCAGAACACCGGGGGCGACATATTTCACCGCAGGTGCAAATCCCGCCGCAGGTGCAAATCCCGCCGCATGGGCCGCGCGGCTGACCTGGGCTTCGCTGGCCCGGTTGACATGGTGAAACGGGTAATCCTTGCCAAACCGAACAACATGCTGTCCGGCCGCATCCGTCACTTTCCAGATTTCATTCGACAGCCCCCCGGTCAACGGCGCACCCTGCGGCGTGCCGTGCCAACAGGGCAGCGCAATGATCTGAGCCGGCAGTGTGGTCATGCGGCTGCCAGCCACGACCGGGGCCACGCCAACCGGGCCCAGATGGGGCCGGGCAACGCGGGATCAGGCGACGCTGTTGAGGAGTAGTGGGAGGGCAAGGATTTGGCGAACATAGCACTTTGCATAAGCTCTGGCCCGGAACCGGGCAAGGGTGCCGTGCGCACCTGCGGTCAGAATCTGTCCAATCCCTCTGGACACCTCCCGGCCTCTCGCCTAGAAGGCACCCACCCGACGCAAGCCATCCTTGCGCCAACCCGTGCCCGGGTAGCTCAGGGGTAGAGCAGTGGATTGAAAATCCTCGTGTCGGTGGTTCGATTCCGCCCCCGGGCACCATTTAACAAGCTGATAATGTTGATTGTTTTGGTCATGTCTGGTCCTCAGTCGGATTGGGTTTGACGCTTTTGGGCGAAAGGTTTGACAATCTTCGCCCGCCGCGCGTTCTCTTTTTCCAGCGTAGCCATCGTCTCGCGGTTCTTGTCTGCAAGGTTCGCGGAGCGCGAATAGTGCCGCGCCATGGAGGGTGTTTTTTGCCCCAAGAGGTCCGCGATGCGGCGTTCATCCAATCCTGCCTCGCGCAGGGTGGTCGCCACCGTGTGCCGAAGACCCTTGAGAGTCAGGCCCGGCACGATCAGCCTTTCCTCCTCCAGCCCGGTCTTGAAGCGGTGCCACACGGTGGAAAAGCCGTTGTAGGTCCAGGCCCGGCCTTGGGAGCTGGCCAGCACCGTTTCGGCCTCATGTGCAGGGATGCTGTCCAGCGCCGACTGCAAGGTCGGGCTGACGGGAATCGCCACCTCCTCGCCGGTCTTGCCCCGCACGCCCCAGATCGTGGCGCCGTCGATCTGGTCCTTGCGCAGGCTCAAGGCATCGGACGGATCGAGCCCGGTGTTCATCAACAGTGCGAGCGCGACCCTCACGTGCGGCTTGGCCCGCCCAAGGACAACGTCACGTTCTTCGATGGTCCAGGACCGGTTCGCATAGGCCCGGTCGCGCGGGCGGCGCTTGGGACTCACGTCCTTGGCGTTATTGGCCGCGATCAACCCTTTGGGGATGCTGTAGCGGAACACCTCGCTCAGCAGCGTGCGCACCATGTTGGCCCGTCGCCAGCCGATCTTCTTCGCGGCCTTGTCATGGATGCCCGCGACCAAGGGCGTGTCGATCACATGGACAGGCGTGTCACGGATCGGGGCAAGGAAATCGGCGCATTTGCGATAATCGCGGCGCGTGGTCTCGGCCAGGTTGGCGAAATGCTCGGTCTCGAAATAGCATTTGATCAACCCGCCAAGGGTACCCGCACGGGGGCCTTTTTCCTTCTGCGCCACGGTGATGGCGCGGATGGTCTCGCACTGGGCTAGAAACTCGGCCGACCCCAACGGGGCCCGCGTCAGGTCGATCTTGTGCGCAGTCGCGCGGTGGTAGCAGCGCATCCGGCCGTGGCGATCCTTGAATATCTTGAACCCCTTGACGCGAACATAGGTCATCCGAGCCGGTCCAGGATGTCGTCGCGCGTCATCTCCACATGATCGGCCTTCATAGTGTCGATCCACTGGTCGATATCGCGCCTGTCCCACAGCAGCATGCCGCGCGCCAGTTCCATGGGGCGCACTGGGCAACTGGCCTTGAAATGCTTGTTGGCGAGGCCTGTGTAGCTGGCGGCCTCGGATTGTTTCAGCATGCGCTTGTCGATTACGCTGATGTTGAGATTGGTCGTGCCCATCGGTTCTCCCCCTGATCAAATCACACCCGACACCGAACCATCCCTCTCCCTCTCAGCCCCGCGGAGCTTCGTCGCGCATTGCTGGAATCGCTCCCATCCCGTTATGGTCAGCAGGCGGGTCTTGGGCGTGATCTCAACAAACTCGAGCCGCCCATCGTTCATCAAGGCACGAACCTGCGTCGGACTGAGCCCCACAAGGTCACCAGGTTCCTTGGGCGAAAGCAGCTTCTCCTGTGTCAAATCCCTCTCCTTTCCTGCAACTGGGCGAAAACACGTTGAATGCCATGCCAGATCGTGGTTCGAAAGTGAAACGCAGACGTTAACGCACAAACGTGCTCTTATACACGTTTGTGCGTTAATGTCTGGTTTATGATGTCAATAATGGTTAATCGTCCGGATACCTACCTCGGCGACCTCGGCGCGCGCTTGGTGATCGCGCGCAACGAGCTTGGGCTGTCGCAGGCGCGGATGGCCGAGGCGCTCGGCATGTCGCAGCGGGCCTACCAGAGCTATGAGACCGGCAAGCGGTCGATCCCGGTCGAGGCGCTGGTCGACATGCACCGGCAGTTTGGCGTGGACCTGAACTGGATCCTGCTTGGCGTCGACGCGGTTCGCCCGGGCCATGACCTTGCGGCGCTGGAGGGATTCGAGACAGCGTTGGATCGACACCTAAGCGCGACCGGCATCCGCCTGAAAAGCGAGAAACGCGGAGCGATCGTGGCCCGCTGGTACCGATCTTTCCTTGAGGGGCAGGAAATCCCCTTGGACGACGTCCACACGTGGATCGAATTATTGAGGGAGTGACGATGGAACTGGAGAAAAGTGATGTGTGGCGTCGGCACCAGCTGGCGGTGATGGAGCGGATGCATCTGGATACCACCCGCTACACCCACCCAGTGATCCGTGGGCTGTGCGGCGTGGCCTATCTGGCGAGCTGGGCGGCGATTGTGGTGCTAGGGCCTGACGGCGGCGTGACGGTGCCGGTGGCGCTGGTGGCGGGCTTGTCTGCGATGGTCGTGGTGCTGGGAGCCCCGGCCTTTGTGCTGGCAGTCGGGGTGGAGCGGGTTTTGCGCAGCCGGTTGGCTGGGGGCGGCGGCCGAAAGTAGGATGTTCGCAATCGGCCCATTGCAGATGTTCGACCTGCGCCGAGGGCAACCCAAGAGCTGCCACTCGAGCTTCCCGCAGCAAAATTTAGCCGAGGTCGTCCCCGCAGGCGCGCTGATTTCGATTTTCGGATCGACACCTGGCCAGTGCCACTTGGCCAAATAGAAGCACGTTCTCTGACGCCGTTTGGACCTGTAGCTGCTAAATGGTTCTGGCGAGGATTCGGCGGGGGAAGATGAGCGTTCGGAACGACATATCTGGCTTGCTGGGCTTCATCGGCCGCGAGCATATCTGGCGGGAACGGCTGCAGGATGTGGTCGCCGAACACCTCATGCCTGCGCTCGAGGAATTCGAGGTCGAGCATGATGAGCTTGCAGACCTGCTCGGCGAGCCATGGTCGGGTGTGCTGTGGGGCTGCGGGTTTGAGGACTTCCTTGGCCGCCGCTATGGCGAGGAGAACATCGTCGATCTCTACCTAAAGCGCCGCAGCTGGAAGGAAACGGTGCTCAACCGGGCCTATTTCGCGGCGCTACGCGATGCGCCGGTCAGCCTGTATGAAGTCAGCGATGTCCAGCCGGGCACATCAATGATGCTGCGCGACCTTTTGGCAGATGCCGGGCCCGTTGCGGTTCGCGAGAAGTCTGCCACGCGTTCCCTGAAGCAATGGGACCGGATCGCAGTGCGGGTCGTGGCCGAACGCGATCACCATGTCATCTCGGGTGCATTGCTGCCGTTCTCGACCGATGCGGCGGATCTTCTGTTTGCCGGATTGCGTGATGCGCTCAGGTTGAAGAAGCGCGAGCCCTTGCGGCTCGGCAGAGATCAGCTTCGGAACTGCACGCCCCTGTTCACCGGTGCCTGGCTATTCACCGAGCTGCCGCGCGCGCTTACCCCGACGCTGCCGAAATTCTGCAACACGGACGGCGACGACGTGATGTTCCATGACCTGCGCTTCCCGCTCGCCACGGGTGTGACGCAGAAGGATATCGCCGCGCGGCTGGACCGGGTGAAGGCGTTCATCGCCGAAAGCCCGCGGTTCTGGAACTGGCTCGCGCCACGAAAGCGGCGCAAGGGCAAGACGGCCAGCGGCCTCATGCTGGAAACGCAGATGGAGGGTGGCACGGTGCTCGGCTCGCTGGAGTTGAAGGGCAAGGCACTCCTGGTCACCGTCAACTCTGCCGGGCGCGCAGCAAAGGTCGAGGCGCTGGTGATGGACGCTGCCGGTGAGCTTCTGAAACAACCGCTGACCACGATCCGGACCGTCGCGCAGATGATGGCCGAAGCGCGCCCCATACAGCCGCGGGAGGGAGTCGCCGAAATCCCACCAGAGATCGCGAGGCAGATCGCCCTTGAATACATGGATACGCACTATCGCGAAACGCTGGATGCACCGTTGCCCGCGCTCGGCGGCAAGTCGCCACGCCAGGCGGTGCGCAGTGCGACAGGGCGCGGGAAGGTAATCGAATGGCTTAAGTTGCTGGAGAACCGTAGCGCCCAGCATCGCGATGACCCGATTGCCAGATATGATTTCAGCTGGATATGGGCCGAACTCGGGCTGCAAGATCATCGGAAATGAGCGAGGTCCGCTTAGTACATGATCAAAACCGGGAAGAGCATGGGATCAGCTATGTCACTACTCTGCGGGACCACGCGGAAATAACTCAACGACGCTATAAGCAGAATTGTAGGCATCAACGGCAGGAACCTTAATGTTGCCGACGCCAAAGTTCCAGCGCTGCATGAGCCTCATTGAGCGAAGAAAATACCGTGCAACCTGCTACATCGAAATTGCAATTCTTCCAGGCACCGCCGCCCGCCCAAAGTGCGATTGCAGGGTCCAGCATCTGACGCAGCTCAGCCAACATTTTGCCTGCGGTTTTTAGCGGGATAGTCGAACTGAACGACACGCCGACCACATCGGCAGCGACGGCCTTGGCGGCATTGCAAAGCTCTTGAACTGGAGTCTCAATGCCCAATGAAATACAATGCATCCCCTCAACCGACAAATAGGCTTGCGCCATCAACAGACCGATCTTGAGTTTTTCATTGGTTAGCGTAGTCAGCAAAATACGAGGGCGTTGCAGTTCATTGTGCGGAAGGTTTGCGATGGCATCATACATAACCTGTTGCAATTGTTCTGAAAAGACATGCTCCTGATAAGCCGTGATCCTGTGAGTTGCCCAAGCTGAGCCAACTGCCACACAAAGCGACGTCGCAAACTCAGTAACGAATTGCTTCGTCCCCAAGCGGGCCAGGGTCAGCTTGAGATGTTTGTGTAGTTCGACAGGTTTGTTCGAGAGGATCGATGCAAACGCTATGTCGATATCCCGATCAATAAACACAGGCTGGTCTGCGCAGCCTTGAATGTCAAGCAATGCGGCGGCAAGTTCCTCCGTAGAGGCTGCGACGATTCGACTTGGGCGCTTACCCTTATCCAGCAACTTGCGGATCGTCTTGAGCTTTTCCACCTGTTCAGCTGAATAAACGCGCTCCCCGTTCAGGTTGCGGACGGGATTTGGAAATCCATAACGGCGTTCCCACACCCTTAAGGTGTCCTTTGAAAGGCCGGTTTCGCGCTCTATGGTGCCAATCCCAAGCCAAGTGACTTGATCGATCAAGTCTGCCACATCTCCATCTGCAATAGAACCGCGAACGCCCCGCGCACCAGCCAACACCAAGACTGAAAGGAGCCGTTTTGTCTATGACGATTTCGGTATCTTTGGCCGAACAATAGGTTCATGACAGATTTATGTCAACTTTGTCCAGGACAAAATGGGTGGCCCGCCGCGAACCGCTTGGGCGTTCTGGCATGGTTTATATCTTCCAAGACTGGGTCCCTGGACAGAATCCGGGGATCGCAGTTGAATCCATTCTGCAAGCAAGGCGGGCGTGCGGCTCTTACAGATGAAATTAGAGATAGAACGAAAGTTCCTTCTGAAAGATCAAAGTTGGAAGGCCGGGGTTGTCGGCGTCAGAACGCTGTCCGATGGACTTCTATCAAGCCACAACGGCAACAAGACACGTGCCCGATGTGACGATGCACGAGGGTTAATTACAATCAAAGGGCCGAAAGCAGGCTTTTCTCGGGTTGAATATGAGTTCGAAATTCCATTGGCAGACGCCCAATACATGCTGGCCAATTTGTGCGGAGCAAATGTGTGCCGCAAAATCCGCTACACTGTTTTAGACGCCGGGAACATTTGGTACGTTGATGTTTATGAGGACGTTCTTGAAGGTTTTGTTATTGCGGAAATTGAGATCGCGGATGAGAACGAGGTGTTTTCCCTGCCGCTATGGATTGGGCCAGAGGTGACCGGCAATCATCACTATGGAAAATGGGTAACGTTAGCGCGGCTCACCGCAGTTGCTGAAGCCCGTAAATCTGAGCGTGTAAAGTTGGTTCAACCCAAAGCTCCTGGTTTTCTCGCTGACGTCTTGGCATGAATGTCAGCACGTCTCAATGAAGCGGATGTTGAATACCAGATAGAGATGAATGGCCAGCAAGCAGGATATGGCATGATCTGAAAAGCCTGGCTACAGTTAGCGCATCTGAAGCGCCTCCATAACTTGTAGGTCAGGCAGCATGGGCACCAGGAACTTGTGCTTGATTTCGAATGGTGGGTTCTCGATCATTCGTCTGCGATCCGCTTTGTCACCTCATCGTAAAGGGCCTGATAGGCCTTACTGGCCGCGCAGTTAGGCGCACTGGCCATAACAGGGGCGCGGTGCACACCCATTCGTTCAACATCGGACGCAAACGGTATCCGCGCCTTTAGGAAGCATTTCTTGTAGGCGATGCTCATCGCTTCCATCGTCTCGCCATGCAGGCTTTTGACGCCCTGCACCATGCTGTAGAACCCTTGCAACTTTTCTACAGGAAAATCATTTTTCTTGAAGAAATCTACAAGCTGCTCGAATGCTCTGAAGGAAAGGGTGGTTGGGATGACCGGGACAAGAATTGCATCTGCCGCGCGAAACACGTTCTCTGACAGAGTCGAGATATTGGGCGGGCAATCCAGCAATATCACGTCGTAATCGGCCTTGACTGCGATAAGCGCCTTTTTCAGGCGCGAGCGTGTGTCTCGCATTCGCGCAAGGAATACGTCAAAATCACGGAAACTCATGTTTGCGGGAAGGACATCGAGATTATCGTAGTCGCTGCCCCGGATTGACTTGGTGAATTTCTCGACATCCTCGAAGAAACGCGCCTCAGTCAGCTTTTTGGACGGCTTAACCCTAAAGTAGAAACCCGACGCCCCCTGAGGATCCAGATCGCACAACAGCGTGCGTTTTCCCGACGCGGCGAATGCATAAGCAAGATTTACCGCGGCCGCTGTTTTTCCAACACCGCCCTTGTTGGAATAGCAGGCAATGATGGTCATTTCTTGTCCTTCCGCTCATGAAAGAGGCCACGGAATGTTTTCTGCGTTACCAAGCTGTTGAATTGCGCGAAGTTCTCGACGACCTTTACCCGCTCGTCGAGCTGTCGGCAGTGCAACGCGGCCGTCAGCGCGCCCACGCTTTGGGCGACCTCAAGATCGACGCCGTCGGGCCGGTTGCTTCCTCCCCGGAGAAAGTTCTGCAGGCTGACCTGCTGGACGGAATAGTCGTTGTAGAGTCCAAGGTTGTCTTGCAAATGTTTCATGGGCTTGAGCAGAGCCTTGAAATCCGACTTCGGGAAAAACGGGCCGAAAAATTCCATCAGATAGCGCAGCTTTTTGAAATGGATGCGCAGTGTGTGCACCTCAGCATCATCCGTTTCCGGGCTGATCCCTCCCGCAATTTTGCAGATCTTTTGGTAGCGTTCCCAGATCAGGTCACACGCAAAGTCATGCGCCTTCAAGTCCGCACTCGGACCATGTTGCAGTTTCTTGCGTTTTGCAAACAGCCTGGCGAGGTTTGACATCTCGTTCACGTAGGTTTTGCTGGCCAAATGGCGCGTCAGGTTGGCGCTCTCAACCGTCCTCTCCTGGTCGAAGATCCTGAACATCGTGCCCAGCCCCCCGTGCAAGGTCTTTGGCAGCAGCTCATAATACTTCTGCCTTTGCAGCAGGTAGACATCCAGATCACGTAGCCGCCCTGTCGGGGCCATCAAATCCGAGAACCTGGCCTTGAGATCAGCGGTCTGGTCACGCTCATAAACCCCTTTGAAGAGACTTAGAACCGAACGGATTTTGCGCAGGGCGACTCGGTATTGGTGCAGAAATTCGATGCCCTGGTCCGCCATGATGCCGCCTTCGTTCGCACGCACCACGGGAATACTCGCCAAGATGATATCTGTGGCGGCGTCAAATGCGGTCTCATCAGGCTTGACCATGCCATCCGGCTTCGCGTCGGGCGCGTTTTGCTCAAAGAAGATACCTTGATATAGCCGGACATCGCTTACGACTGCACCGCGGCACAGCTTGATATGTTTGCGCAGTTCGGTGAGCGATCTGTCGTAGCCACGCAGCCCCTGCAGGGTGATCAGTGCGACGCCGTCACCTTTGGTTCCAGTCAAGATGTGCACATATGCGCGACAGTGGGTCTTTTGGTCGTCATCCAAAAGCGC
This sequence comes from Rhodobacterales bacterium, assembly GCA_031420215.1. Classification (GTDB taxonomy): domain Bacteria; phylum Pseudomonadota; class Alphaproteobacteria; order Rhodobacterales; family Rhodobacteraceae; genus JANOMH01. Next base: position 15,445 of record JANOMH010000328.1, read on the forward strand.
AAGCGTCCCGTGGCGCAAAGTACCTGACCCGATCGCTGATAGGCTGCGCAGCGGCGACAAGTCTGCCAACGCCTGTTTGACCGGTCCCTTCTGGAAATCAGTCACGAACTGTCCAAGTCGCTTTGCTGATTGGGAAAGTACTCTACCGTCGGACATCAAGAGTTCGAACGTTGCGCCGGTCTCCAGAAGAAATCGGCCTGAGTGACGCAAGGATTGATCAAAAAAGTCAAGCACCGTGAATGACGTGGCGACTTCTTCCAGTGTCAGCACTGGTTTCAGCTTGCTGATCAATCCTTTCGCCAACGCGGCCACCGCCTTGGGTGGCAAGAAATAGCAATTGCTCTCCGTGTGCACCATGAGTCCTTCGTTTGGATCCTTTCAGATAGCCGCAATTGTTCGCCGGACAGATCGGTGCAGGCCAATACTCGAAATATCGAACCTTCCAACAGCTCGCGCACTTACCCGAACCGAAGTTGATGACTTCGAACCAAGCTGACTTTCGTCATCGCCAATAGTGACCCGTCGTTTGTCAGAGCATTGCAAGAATACCAGGACCTCCACCTTAAAGAATTGGAGACATCAGACCGGAAAGTTCAACGCTCCGGATTGTCGTCTTTAACCGGCAAAAATCCTACTACACCTGTTATTGCACAACGGGTTTCTGCTTCTTCTTTGGTTTTTCGGCGACATCGGCCCGAATTTCGACTTCCAAGTCAGCTTTCGGGGATGTCACGGCATCACTCGCTGGCACTTCACTGCTGGTATCAGTGATAACAGCAGTTTTCGTTTCGCCTCCAGAGCCAAGGTTTTCGCCTGAATGCGCAGCAACCTTTTCACGCATGAAACGACGTATTTCGCGCGCGGCACTGGTGTCCAACTGGTCACAGAGCGTGACGAAGGCATCGCGCTCCGCCTTGTCCACCCGGATCACAAGTTGGCCGTCCTTCTTCTTGTCTTTGCTATCTGATCTGTGCTTGTTCATGAATTCACCTGGATTTTGTATATATTTTGTATATACATTCTCGAGGAAACACAAGCGCAAAGCTGCCTAGTTTCGTCGGGAACCCAGGGTGAGAGGGGCGGTGGAGGTCTCGTTTGGTGAATAGCGACGCATCGCTTTGCGAGTGCAGCAAACAGCGGCTTCCCTCTCGGCTTGAGCCTCTACTCTGTTCACCATCCGGCACCGCTGCGAATGGCCGCTATCGCGTGATTCTGCACGCGCGCTGCCGCACTTGCATCCGTCCGCTTACCCCCCTTCACTTCACTCTTCCACTCTCGTCCCTATTCGCGCCACCCTCTGTTCGAACCCTCGCCTGACGGATGCCGCCAGCCCGTCCGGGAAGCCCGGTGGCATCTCCGCTGCAGCCCCCTCAAAGGCTTGCGCGGCCCGCCCCAGAATATCGTCGAACACTCCCGCAACCAGCTCACGCGAGAACCCCGCAGCCAGCCCTGTCTCCACGAAATGCCGCCCGTGGATGTCCGCGACCCGGTAGTGGCGGATTTTGCCCGCGCGCATGGCGAGCTTCATGTCTTTGATCTGCAACGTCCCGGCATCGAGCGAAGGCTGCACCGTCAGCACGTCGTAAATCGGCGTCATGGTAAACCGTCCGCCGGGCATCAACGCGATGCTGAAGTTCTTGGCGTGCCCGTCAGTCGCCCCGATCAGCCAGAACAGGATCACGGCCTTGAGGAAACTCGACCGGTCCCGCAGGGGCTCGTCGCTGCCGGTCAGCAAGCCGCAGATCTCCACGATGCCCGGGCCGCCCTCGTTCTGATACTTGCGGGTCGGCGGCACCGACAGGGCCTGGCAGCAATCCTCCTGCGGCAAGCGGATCAGGCGGCCGTCGCGGGCGCGCAACCGGTCAAAGCGTTCGATCACCAGCGCTCGGGTCCCAGCGAAATTCCCGATCTTGGTGTGCGCTACAGGCAGGTCGAAGCCCGCCAGCAGGCGCAGGCAGAAATGTTCGTTCTCGATGCTGTCGGTCAGGTCCATGCCATTGGGCAGGCGGCCGATCGCGGGTTTCAGGATATGCGTGGTGGGCGTGGTTCCCGTGGGCAGGAGCCATTGGTGGTCTTGGAACAGGAGCGCCGTCTTTTCCTGCGCGCCCGCGACCGAGATGCGGAAATCCTGCTCGGCCCGGATGCCAAGGGGGGTCTGGGCCAGATCCCTCAGCATCTCGCTGATCTGCTCCTCGCTCAGCGGCTCGCCCGTCAGCGCGCGGGCATCGCCGGGCGCCTCACCCTCAGGCAGGAACTGGAGCGCGCCCACGCAATCGCGCCCTATCCGGGCAAGCAGGCTGTAGGCATCCACACCATCCGCACCCACGCGCTCGGCCACGCTGCGGCGGATCATGTCGCTGTCGGGCAGCAGGTTCTCGAACACGGCGATTACGGGCGGGCCGGTGTAGCGCTCCGGCCGTAAGGGGAGCGCGCGAGAGATGGGCAGGGTGTTCTCCCATGCCAGCCATTCGGGCGCATAGGTGAAGCCGAAGGCCCCGTCCGGCTCGCGGAAATACTGCCCCACGCGGCGGGTGTTCATGTAGACGTCGAGCGGCGCATAGGCGCGCTTGCGCCCCATCAGAAGATGTCCTCGAGATCGCCGGGCGTCATCTTGCTGCGGGGCAAGATGTGTAGCTCGAGGTCGAGCGCTGCGAGCAAGTCGAAGATCGTGTCCACCTTGGCGCCGCTGGCGCTGGTTTCGATGTTTGACACCGTGCGCTGCCAGATGCCGGCGCGGGCGGCAAGCTCGGCCTGCGTCAGGCCCTTGGCCTTTCGGGCCGCGCGCAGGGTTTGGCCGAGGTCCTTGGTGGTACGGGCGATCTGATCCATCGGGGTGATCCTTTCCCGATGAAGATGATCGCAGGATCATAATGTGTCAATATGCTCTGGAAGTAATAAATGGTATTTATTATCCCGCGATCATCAATCGGCCTTGCGACCCACCAGCAGACCCTTCGAGGCATCTGCCGCACGGGCCGGGCCGGCCACAGGCCCGCCCGGCGCATCAATGGCAGCCCTGAATGCGTCGAACGGTTCGGGCGGTAAGGCCGGGAGGGACGGGTGCGATCCCTCTTGGGCGTCCATCGCTCCTAGTCCTGGGTCGGCTGATGTTGTCGAGGATATGGAAAATCTCCTTTTGGTGATTCATACGGCACAACGCCCGAACGTCCAAGCGCATGTCGCCCAAAGCTACATTTCGCTTGACTTCGCATCAGATGTCGCCAATGGCTACACCATGAAGCAGGTCAGCTATACGAAAGCCGCGATCAGGGCATTGCGGCGGATGCCGGCGAATACGGCCACACTTGTCAGCTCCAAGATCGAGGCCTTTGCGCAGGACCCGGGCTCGCAGGCCAACAACGTGAAATCCCTGCAGGGCCGGGAGGGTATACGGCTGCGCGTCGGGGATTGGCGGGTGATCATGGATGACCATGGGAACGTGCTGGCGGTTCTCGACATCGGGCCACGGGGCAGAATCTATGATGGAAAGGGCATGACATGAACGAGATGGTGACGATCCCCCGCGAAGAATATGACCGCTTGCGGGCTGCGGCCGAGGACCTGGCTGACCTGCAGAGCTATGACCACGCCAAGGCCGCGCTTGCGGCTGGCGAGGATGAGTTGATCCCGGCGGACTCTGTGAACCGCCTGCTGAAAGGTGAAAACGCCCTTCGCGTCTACCGGGACCTGCGCGGTCTGACGCAGGCTGCATTGGCCGAAAAAGCAAGCGTGAACCGCGTGACCGTGGCCGAGATCGAAACCGGCCGCAAGCGGGGCTCGGTCGCAACACTGCGCGCCTTGGCCGATGCGCTGGGGGTGGCGCTGGACGATCTGGCCGACTGAAGCCGGCAGGACAGGCAGTGCGTCAGGTCGATATCGAAGGCATCACGGATGCCTGACCGCGAACTATCCTTGCGCGACACGATTTCCGACATCGTTGGACTATCGACCAGTCGTCCCGAGCCCCGCCAGCGCCTTGTCGACCTCCTGCACCATCGTCGCCAGCTTCTGGTCCCACAGGGCCTGGAAACCTGCAGTGAGATTTGCCATGAACGCCATCATTGCGCGGAGCGCGGCATCATCTTCCGCCGAGTATGGCGAGGGGTCGCCGCGCAGCTTGGCTTCGTTCAGCTTGCGGGCGATCCGGTTGATCGCGGCGCCCTGGGTCTGGATCTCGACGGTCCAGCTGTTCAGCCTGGCGGCCATTGCCGGATCCGGTGTTATCAGGATCTTCTCGGCGGCCCCCATCAAGCGGCGCATTGCGGCGGGGCGGTCGGCGATGCCGCGCGCGGCAAGGGCTGCGATGAAGCCCGCAAGATCACGGTCGCTGACGCGCATGCTCACCGTTTTGGTGCGGGCAGGGCGCGCGCCCGGTGCCTTGCTCAGCGTGTTATAGATCGTCCGGGGCGAGACGCCGAAGCGGCGGGCCAGCGCGGCGACTGGGGTACCTTGGCCGCGCGCCTCGATGATCGCGCGGCGTTCTTTGTCGGTCAGTTTGCAATGGTGGCGCATGTGAAGATTACGTTCCTATTTCTTGCCAACTTCCTCCAAGCCCCCGGCTTCCCAGCTTCAGCGGAGGCGGGTCAGGGGCTTGGAGTCCGTCTTAGTGGCATTGCTGCGCTGGTCGGGGCGCAGGGGCCGCGATGCAGAAGACGCGATCCACGATTCACGGGACGCGGCGCGGATGACGCGATGCGGGATGCAAAGGACGCGATGCACAGGACGCGATGCCCGACGCATCCTGCAAGAAACGCGCCCCTCATGCCGTCAGCCCCGCCGCGCGCAACTGGCCTTCGGTGACCAACCGGGCCGCCACCAGAGCCGCCACCTGCGGGGCGGTGATATGATTGCACATCGGGCTGCGGTCGCGCACCCAGCTTGCCAGCCGGGCTTGGTGATCTGCTGCGAGGGCTGTCCGGGCCTGCCGCTCCCCCGCCATCGCATCGAGGAACCGTTGCCAACGGCGGGCGGCGAACCAGTTGTCGGAGAAATAGACCTTGGAGCGAGTAAATCCCGCGCTCTCACTCGCATAGGCCTGCACGGCGTGCAGCAAGTCGCCCGCGTCGATCCCCCCGGCCAGCACCTCGGAGATGTACGCCACACTCGCCGCCTTCCCGCGCGTCCGGTCCTTGGGGTAGGCGGCCCAGATCCCTTCAACCCTTTCGTCCACCGCCGCCTCCGCGCGCTTGCACGTAGGTGGTTTATGGATGGTTTCAGGGTGGTTTGGGGTCCACCCTGGACCCCGTACCCCGTCTACCATGGACCCCCTACCGGGGTCAGCCTGGACGGGGT
>JANOMH010000329.1:0-1618 GCA_031420215.1 Rhodobacterales bacterium
TTTGACCGGAAAAAAGGCGAAACCTACAAACGCAACTGGGGTCAGTCCGAACTAGTTGTCGATGACATTCGCAACATAGCACCCGAAGACCTGCCAGGAATTGCAGATTTGGTGTGGGGATCTTTCCCTTGCCAAGACCTGTCGCTGGCTGGCGGCGGCGCTGGCCTGCGCGGTGACAGGTCTGGCACTTTCTGGCCGTTCATCTCGCAAATCCAATCACTGAAGGACGATGGGCGCGCGCCGAAAGTTGTGACATTGGAAAATGTTGTCGGCACCCTGACGAGCCACGCCGGAAAGGATTTTACAGCCATATGTGAAGCCCTTGATGGTCTGGGCTATAAGTATGGTGCCGTTGTTGTCGATGCAGAACTGTTTGTCCCTCAGTCTAGGCCCAGACTTTTTGTCATCGCGACGCGCGGTGATGTTCAGGTGGTTGGCGCATCGGACGGGCCAACTCAGCCATGGCATACCACTGCGCTTCGTCGCTCTTACTGCGCACTCCCCGAGCGGCTTCAGCGCAACTGGATTTGGTGGAAGATGCCAAAGCCAGATCGCCGGGAGATGCGCTTTGCAGACGTTATTGAGGAAGCACCGACTTCAGTACGCTGGCACACCAAGGCAGAAACTCGCCAGCTCCTGTCGATGATGTCGGAGGTCAACTTGGCGAAAGTCAAAACCGCGCAAGCGTCCGGGGTCCGAATGGTTGGCGGCGTTTACAAACGCACACGGTTTCAGCAGGGGGTCAAAGTTCAGCGTGCTGAAGTTCGCTTTGATGACATTGCGGGCTGTCTTCGCACGCCTGGCGGCGGATCATCCCGCCAGTCCATCCTAATGGTGGAAGGCGACCTGATCCGGTCACGTCTGATTTCCACTCGGGAAACCGCTCGGCTAATGGGGCTTGCGGATGCATACATGCTGCCAGAGGCCTACAATGAAGCCTATCATCTGACAGGCGACGGCGTCGCCGTACCGGTGGTTCGGCATATTGCTAAGCACATCATCGAACCGATAGTCTCTCACCAGATTTATGAAGAAAGAGAGAGAGATGAGTGTGATTCCGTGCGAGAAAAATGAGGCCCTTCGGGACTTGATCGTTGAGTTTGCTGAGGTCCTGAAAACTCAATCGCACACGCTCGGAACTCATGGCCTAGAAGAACACGATTTCTACCAGTCTGGGCTATTTCGCGGTAGCATCGAACGCATTCGGGGCCAGTTTTCTGCAACGATGCGGCCAAAGCGTGACTTCGTCGCGGCAATTCTCAATCACATGCAAGACCAGGCTTTGATCGAAGATTGGATGTCAGCCGGTGGTGAAAATCGCCATGATTACAGCATCACGCTGAACGACGGCCGAACATCCGTCGTAGAATTGAAAGGGTGCTTGGACGGGAACAACACCAACATATTCGAACGCCCTCCGCACGCAGATGAATTCATCCTTTGGAGCGTGTGTTCGAACCCCGGTGCCGATCCGCGCCACAACGTTTGGTCAGGGATCCACACACGGCTGTCCGCCGAAATCATTTCAAGAAATCAGCGCGTCGATGGTCTGATCGTTTGGGACTGGATCTGCGGCACGATCTCTCGGCCATGTCCCAAAGTCATCAACAACCCAGAG
>JANOMH010000330.1:0-2759 GCA_031420215.1 Rhodobacterales bacterium
ACGGAACAAGAGGCGATCGACGTGACTGTCGCTTTTGTCCAACTCTATCGGGAAAATGCGAAATACCTCGACCGGCCCTATAAATGGCTGGCCAAGGTGGGTCTTGATTGGGTGCAATCGCGCGTCGTGGCTGACCTGACCGAACGGGCGGCACTGATCGGGCGGTTCGACCTGTCGCAAACCATCTATCAAAAAGACCCCTGGGCCGAGCGGTCAAATGCCGCCGCGATGCGGGCCTTTGCGCCTATGGCCGATCTGACATTGGAGGCCGCGGAATGACTTGGATGGACATTGGGTCAATTGACGACATCCCTCTGCGCGGCGCACGGATCATCAAGACCGCCATGGGGTGTGTCGCGCTGTTCCGGACCGATGTGAGTGAGGTTTTCGCCACCTCCGACCGCTGCCCGCACAAAGGCGGGCCCCTTTCCGAAGGCATCGTGCATGGGCGCTCAATAACCTGCCCGCTGCATTCCTGGGTCTTCTCGCTGGAAACCGGACAGGCACTGGGGGCGGATGTGGGGCATATTGCGACCTTTGCGGCGCAGGTTCTACAGGGGCGGATATTGCTGGACGCGACCGATCTGGCCAAACGGTCGGCTGCCTGATGGACGGGTCCGGTCTGCCCGAAATCCGCAGCACCTGCCCCTATTGCGGCGTGGGCTGTGGGGTTTTGTTGCGCCCCGACGACAAAGGCGGTGTCGCGGTGCGTGGCGACCCGGATCATCCCGCCAATCTGGGGCGACTGTGTTCCAAAGGCACGGCCTTGGGTGAAACGGTCGGGCTTGACGGGCGACTTCTGGAACCCATGGTTGGCGCCGAACCCGCCACATGGGACAGCGCGCTGGACCTCGTGGCGCAGAAATTCAAAGCCGCCATCGCGGAACACGGCCCCGATTCCGTGGCCTTCTACGTCTCGGGCCAGATGCTGACCGAGGATTACTATATCGCCAACAAGCTGATGAAGGGCTTCATCGGATCGGCGAATATCGACACCAATTCAAGGCTTTGCATGGCATCGACCGTGGCCGGGCACCGCCGCGCCTTTGGCACCGATACCGTGCCAGGCACCTACGACGACCTTGAGCAGGCCGATCTGATCGTGCTGGTCGGCTCTAACCTCGCTTGGTGTCACCCGGTCCTGTTCCAACGGATCGTTGCGGCCAAAGCGGCGCGTCCGAATATGAAAATCATCACCGTCGACCCGCGCCGGACGGCAACCACTGATCTTGCCGACCTGCATTTGGCGTTGGCCCCGGGGTCGGACGTGGCCCTGTTTAATCACTTGCTGACAGCTATCGCGGACGGCGGGCACATCACCGATTTTGCCACTGACCATGTCGCCGGCCTTGACGCCGCTCTGATCGCCGCGCGAGCCGATAGCGTCACCGCCACAGGTCTTTCGCAGACTGATCTCGTTCGTTTTGTCACACTTTGGACTGGCACCGAGAAAGTCGTCACCGTCTTTTCCCAAGGCGTCAACCAGTCCACATCCGGCACCGACAAAGTCAACGCCATCATCAATTGCCACCTTGCCACAGGCCGGATCGGCCGCCCCGGCATGGGCCCGTTTTCCGTGACCGGCCAGCCCAATGCGATGGGCGGGCGCGAGGTGGGGGGCATGGCCAATATGCTCGCCTGCCATCTGGACATCGACAACCCCACCCACCGCGCCGCCGTCCAGAGCTTCTGGAACGCCCCCACCATGGCCGCCAAACCGGGTCTGAAAGCCGTCGACATGTTCCGCGCCGTGGCCGACAAACGGATCAAGGCGCTATGGATCATCTGCACCAATCCTGCCGCCAGCATGCCCGAAGCGGATGCAGTGCGGGCCGCCATTGCGGGCTGTGATTTCGTCGTGGTCAGTGATTGCAGCGCGAAAACGGATACCGCAAAACTGGCCCATGTGATCCTGCCCGCGACGACCTGGGGCGAAAAAGACGGGACTGTCACAAATTCCGACAGGACTGTCAGCCGTCAACGTGCTGCCTTACCAGCACCCGGCCAATCCCGGCATGACTGGGATATTCTGGCCGATGTCGGTCGCCGGATGGGCTGGGCACAGCAGTTCAACTACCGCAGTCCTGCGGCAATTTTCCGCGAACATGCGGCTTTATCCGGGGTCGCGGGCGATCTGGGGCTGGACTTCGATATCTCCGGCCTCAGCACCCTGACCGATAGCCAATATGATGCGCTTGAACCCACCCGCTGGCCGGTGAGTGCGCGCAAATCCGGCGGGCGGTTCTTTGGTGACGGGCAATTCCATACCCCCGACAGCAAAGCCCACATGCTGCCCCTGACCCACCGCGCGCCCTTGAGCCAGACAACCCCGGATCACCCGTTCCGCCTGAACACCGGGCGGATCAGGGACCAGTGGCACACGATGACACGCACGGGCAAATCGGCGCGGCTGAGCCAGCATCTGGCCGAACCTTTCCTTGAAATTCATCCCGGTGATGCCGCGAAACTGACCATCCATCCCGCCCATCTGGTGCAGGTCAGCACCCCGCACGGCACGGCGATCCTGCGCGCCCTGATCACCGACCGGGTCCAGCCCGGACAGGTCTTTGCCCCGATCCACTGGACCGATGAACATGCCCCCTGTGCCCGGATTTCTGCGCTGATCGCAGGGCAAACCGACCCTGTCTCGGGACAACCAGACCTAAAGGCCGCGGTGGCCAATGTCGTACCTTACCCCGCTGCATGGTATGGGTTTGCAGTCAGCACCAGCGCCCCCGCGCCACAAACCCCTTACTCTG
>JANOMH010000331.1:0-1519 GCA_031420215.1 Rhodobacterales bacterium
CAAGGCTGCGGGCATGCACTGCATCGTCACCAAATCCGCCTATACGGCGGAGGAAGACTTTGCCGCTGCCGACCGTGTGGTGCCCGATCTTGATGCGGGCATCGACCTGACCCTTTGCAAATCCCTTGTATAACCGGAGAACCCCATGCCCTTGACCGTCATCGCCTCGCTGAGAGCCAAACCCGGCCAGGAAGCGGCCCTGTTTGCCGAACTGAACGCTCTGGTCGCCCCCACCCGCGCCGAGGCGGGCTGTATCCTGTACGAGATGCACCGCAGCCACGAAAACCCCGGCTGGTTCATCTTTAACGAGCTGTGGGAAAGCCGCCCGATCTGGGATGCGCATATGGCCACACCGCATCTGGCCGCGTTCAGCGCGAAACAGGACGGGCTGGTCGAGTCGTGGGAATTGTTCTCGGGAGAGAAAGCAGCATGAAAATCACCTTCTATGCCCATGCAAGTTTCCGGCTGGAAGGGGACGGGCTGACCGTCATCACCGACCCGTTCACCCCCGCCATCTCGCATTTCGACCCGATCAATGAGCCCGCCGACATCGTGCTGATGAGTTCGGCCACCGATGATTTCCACTGTGACGCGAGCCATGTCACCGGCAACCCCGAGGTGGTCAATACGTTGGTCCTGCCACCCGAGGGCGTGACGGTGAAGGGGCTCAAGGTCAAATCCTTCCCTGCCACCGAAAGCCTGACCTTTGATTATCAGTCGGAATATGGCCGCGACCCGGATGCCAACGCGCTGTATCATTTCAGCCTTGGCGGGCTGCGGTTCCTGCATATGGGCGATATCGGCACGGCGATCCCGCAGGGGCATATCGACGTGCTCAAGGGCCAGGTCGATGTGCTGCTGGCGCTGACCGGCGAACACGCGACCATTGCGCTGGATGATCTGGATGACGCCATCGCGCAAATCGGCCCCCGCGCGGTGATTCCGATGCATTATTTCAGCCCCAAGGGCGTGTTGAAGATCGAGCCGGTGGAAACCTTCCTGAACCGCCTGCCGCCCGAGCGGATCACCAAAGTCGGCCAAACCAGCATGGACCTGACCCAAGACATGTTGCCTGCCGTGGGCCAGCCGCCGCATATCTGGGTACTGGACCAGTCGCGCTGACCATGCAGCCGGCCACCCACCAGCACAACATGCGCCTGTTGGCGCAGTGCGATCAGGGCGGGCGGTCTGACGGGGTGCAACTGATGGTGCACCGCAGCTATGGCTATGTCGGCCATATCTTCTCAAACGGGTTCAGCATCATCGACCTGCGCGATCCGCGTAATCCCCGGACCGTGGCCTATATCCCGGCACCACCCAACACCTGGTGCCTGCACCTGCAAACCCATGACGACCTGCTGCTGGTCATCCACAACAAGGACATGTTCGCCCAAGCCGATATGGCGGATGAAAAAGCCTATTACAAAGGCACTGTCAGCCATCATGCGGGCGGCGCGCGCGATTGGTCGGCGGGCATGGCGGTTTATGACATCTCGCGCCCCGAAGCGCCCCGGCAGAT
>JANOMH010000332.1:0-3171 GCA_031420215.1 Rhodobacterales bacterium
CATTTTGGCCACACCCTCGGCCAGGGTTTTGTCGGTGCGGAACACGGCCGCGTCGGCTTGCATGGCTTTCTGCATGCTCAGGCGCAGCTCGGCTGTGCCGGTTGACCCTTTGGCGTGGCGCAGGGCATCAAACCGGGCAAATGCACCCTCAATGCTGGCTTTGTTCGGGTCAGGGTTGGCCGAGGTCCGGTCTACCACTTGCCCCGCCCTGATCGCCGCAGCCCGGCCAAAGACCACAAGGTCGATGAGGCTGTTCGACCCCAGCCGGTTTGCCCCGTGGACGCTGGCACAGCCCGCCTCGCCTACGGCCATCAGGCCGGGCGATATGGCGTCGGGATTGTCGGCATTGGGGTTCAAGACCTCGCCCCAGTAATTGGTCGGAATCCCGCCCATGTTGTAATGCACGGTCGGCAGCACCGGGATCGCCTGTTTGGTCACGTCGACGCCGGCGAAAATCCGGGCGGATTCGGAAATACCGGGCAACCGTTCGTGCAATGTGGCGGGCGGCAGGTGGTTGAGGTTCAGGTAAATGTGATCCTTATCCTTGCCCACGCCACGCCCTTCGCGAATCTCCAGTGTCATGCAGCGGCTGACCACATCGCGCGACGCCAGATCCTTGTAGGTCGGGGCATAGCGTTCCATGAAGCGCTCGCCTTCGGAATTGGTCAGATAGCCGCCCTCGCCCCGCGCCCCTTCGGTGATCAGGCAGCCCGCGCCATAGATGCCGGTCGGGTGGAATTGGACAAACTCCATATCTTGCAGCGGCAGTCCTTGCCGGGCGACCATGCCGCCGCCGTCGCCGGTGCAGGTATGGGCCGAGGTCGCGCTGAAATAGGCGCGGCCATAGCCGCCGGTCGCCAGCACCACTACTTTGGCGCTGAACACATGCATCGTGCCATCGTCGAGTTTCCAGGCCAGAACGCCCTGACAGACCCCATCCGAGGACATGATCAGGTCAATGGCGAAATATTCGATGTAAAACTCGGCCTTTTGCTTCAGGCTTTGACCATAGAGCGTGTGCAGGATCGCGTGCCCGGTCCGGTCGGCGGCGGCACAGGTGCGCTGCACCGGGGGCCCTTCGCCATATTCGGTGGTATGGCCGCCGAAGGGGCGCTGATAGATCTTGCCTTCTTCGGTACGGGAAAACGGCACGCCGTAATGTTCCAGCTCATAGACCGCTTTGGGGGCCTCGCGGGTCAGATACTCCATGGCGTCCATATCGCCGAGCCAGTCGGACCCCTTGACGGTGTCATACATGTGCCATTGCCACGAATCCGGCCCCATGTTGGACAGGCTGGCGGCAATGCCCCCCTGCGCAGCCACGGTATGGCTGCGGGTCGGAAAAACCTTGGTAATGCAGGCGGTGCGCAGCCCTTGTTCGGCCAGCCCCAAAGTAGCCCGCAAGCCTGCCCCGCCCGCGCCTACGACGATGGCGTCATAGACATGCGTTTCATACTCATAAGCGGCCATTTGCAGTGCTCCGGGGGACTAAAGGGCAATTCGGGCGATGGCGAAAAGGCCAGTCGCCGCGAGGGTATAGGACAGGCAAATCACAAAGATGATCGCGGCCTTGCGGGCAAAGCCATGCGCGTAATCCTCGATCAGGACCTGCGCGCCGGATTTGAAATGGATGGCCCCGACAAGGAAGGTGAGGCCAGCAATGATTGCCGGGAAGGGCCGCGCGTAATAGGCCACGACATCGGCATAAGAGGCGCCAACAATATGCCCGAAAGTGAACAAAAACAACGGGATCAACCCCAGCAGGGCGCAGGATGTCACGATCATCTGCCAATGGTGTTCGGTCCCGGTTTTGGCCGATCCCAGGCCCACGGCGCGTTTGCGGTCAGTCAGATATGCCATCAGCCCCTCACAGGATCAAAACGGTGAGGATGGTCAACACGACCGACCCCGCCAACATGAATATCCCGAAGCGTTCAGAGGATTTCACATCCAGCATCCGCCCGGTGTCCCAGATCAGGTGCCGGATCCCGCCGAGCAGATGATACCACAGCGCCAGGATCGAACCGAGCATCACCAATTTGCCAAGCCAGCTTGTGATCACATAATCGGCCCGCGCAAAGGCAGCTGGCCCGGTGGCAGCGGCCACAAACCACCAGATGATCAGCAAAGCGGCCACGATCAGCGCATTGCCAGTGATCCGCACCAGAATCGAGGTGATCGTGGTCAGTTGCGGGCGATAGATCGTCAGATGCGGCGAAAGCGGTCGATTTATCGGACCGGTGGACCGTTTTACATCAGCCATGGCGGATTCCTTCTGGAAGCAACACTTACACCGCTTCCGTTCGGAAGCAGCACCTGCGCAGCGTTCTGGACCAAATTTATTACCAAGTCATCACTTGGCAACCGAAACCGGTGCGAAAAACTGTCGCTGCATCTGCATAGTTGCGGCTTGTGATCACGGCAATATAGGGCGTGATCACAAAGCTATTTCAAAGTGTCCTTATAAACCCGCAGCATGTCCGTCGCATATTCGGTGCAGACCGTGATGCTGCGGCTATCCTCGTAATAAAACGCATTCGGCTCGCCGCAGGGTTCAATCCGGACCTCGATCCATTCGGGCAGTTGGTAAAGCTGGTTCAGGCTGTCGATTTCGGCTGCGATCGTCACGGCAGTGGCGTCGCCCAGATTACCGCCTATCAGCCGCAAGCCCTTGGTCGCCTTGCTTTGCGCCATCATTTGCAGGGCATTACGCCAGCCGTCGCTGGCCAAAAGAAATTCATCGGCGCAAAATCCGGCCCTGTCATCTGGCAAATGCAGGCCGCTGACCAGATGTTCGCGCAGTTCAGTGTCAGCCCCGTACATCAGGCATGCCAGATGGTAATAGCGCTGCATTTCAAGACCATGCGTATCCCATGTGGTCGTCTCGAACCCCCGGTTCTTGTAATCCTCGGCATAAAGTTCAAAGCCGCGCGCGGTGTTGCTGGCGATTTCAATCGCGGCCTCCTCCTCCCACAGCCCATCAATCATCAGGGCGGCAAAAGTATCGGCACTGCTTTCTTCGGGGCCCAGAACCGGCAGGTTCAGAACGTCGATCAGCGCATGTCCGACCTCGTGATAAAACACCCAGATCAGGTTGGCCCGGACAAAATCATCTGCCGCCTGATCGCGGGAAAACGCCGCCTGTTCGGCCCGGGCAACAGACCCCAGTGC
>JANOMH010000333.1:0-2198 GCA_031420215.1 Rhodobacterales bacterium
GTGCCGCGTTAGCTCAGTTGGTTAGAGCGCTTGATTGTGGATCAAGAGGTCCCCCGTTCGAGCCGGGGACGTGGTACCATTCCTTTGATTTTGTCCGGGCGGTCAGGCAGGAGCCTCCGGCGGGGATATTTGGAACCCAAAGAAATACAAGGCTAAGGGGCTATCTGCACGGTTTGCCGCAAGCTGCTGGTGGCCCGGTCATAAATCAGGATCGTATCCGCATCGGTGACCACTGCAAACCAATCGGTTCCTTGGGTAAATGCCACTGCGTTGACACCGTCGGGCAGGCTGATCTGGTCCGGCAAGGGCAGGGGGTCGGCGTTCAGCCGGATGACAAGCGCCGCAATCAGGACTAGGAAGCCCAGAATCATCACCACGGTCAGGGTTGTGACCAGTCGTTTCAGCAGCCTCAGGCTGGGCGGCAGTTCAGGTTCGATGTCAGGAGAGTTATCCATGGGCCCGTCCCTGATTGAGTTTGCGATACAGGCCGACCCGCCCCAACGCCTTGATAAGGCCTTGGCCCGCGATGTGCCAGAGCAGGCGTCTCTGTCACGCTCGCGGCTGATGAAGCTGCTGCAAGAGGGTGCGGTGACGGTGAATGGCGCTTTGGTGACCGATGCCAAGGCCAAGGTTGCCGAGGGCGATGTAATAGCCATTGCGGTCGAGCTGGCGGTGGACAGCCATATTGCAGCCCAGGATATTGCCCTGGATGTGGTGTTCGAAGATGCCGATCTGATCGTCATCAACAAACCTGCGGGCATGGTGGTGCATCCTGCCCCCGGCAGCCCGGACGGCACGCTGGTCAATGCCCTGATCCATTATTGCGGCGAGAGCCTGTCTGGTGTCGGCGGGCTGAAGCGCCCCGGCATTGTCCACCGGATTGACAAGGATACCACCGGGTTGCTGGTGGTCGCCAAATCGGACCGGGCGCATCACGGGCTGGCTGACCAGTTCGAGGCGCATGACGTGGTCCGCCATTATCTGGCCGTCTGCTACGGCGTCCCCGATACCGCAGACCCCCGGTTGCATGGGATCAAGGGCACCAGTTTTGACCCCGGCAATATCCTGAAAATCCAGACTCATTTGTCCCGCCATAAAACCGACCGGCAGCGGCAGGCAGTGTCGTTTCAGGGCGGCCGCCATGCCGTGACCCGGGCGCGAGTGCTGGAATCACTGGGCAAGACGCCCACTGCGGCACTGCTTGAATGCTGGCTTGAGACTGGCCGCACCCATCAGATCAGGGTGCATCTGGCCCATTGCGGCCATTCCCTGATTGGCGATCCGGTCTATGGCGGCCGTCGCAAATTGTCTGAAAAGGCCGTGGGGGCCGGTGGGGTCGAGGCGGCGCGACTGTTTCCAAGACAGGCACTGCATGCCGCCAGCCTGGGATTTGAGCATCCTGTGACCGGAGAGTTCATGGAATTTGTGGCACCGTTGCCGGCGGATATGGAAGCCTTGTTAATCGCGTTACGCCCCCCGGTCTAGGGCGCGGCACCGGCTTTGCTGCGGTTGCGAAATAACGCTTGATTCGACTCGGGCACCGGCCTAATTTCGGCTTTACGCCAATGAGGCGGGTCCATTTCGGAGCATCCGTGAACCCGCAAGGGGCCAATCGGAAGTGACATGAGGGTGCCTTTCACCCTTTTTGTCCAAAACAGCATCATGCAAAAAGATCAATCGACGGATGGCAGCACTGCTGCCGCCGAAACTATGGGCGTCTTTGATGAAGAGGCGCTGGATATTGCCGACTATCTGAAAGAGGAAGGTGCGGCTGATGTGCCGCATGGCCCCGGCGCGCATGGCACAGGGGCCGGGTTTGCCGCGCTGTTCATCGGCGCGGTGGGGGTCGTCTATGGCGATATCGGCACCAGTCCGATCTATGCCTTTCGCGAGGCGCTAAAGCCGGTAGCCGCCGATGGGGCCACTGCGGCCGAGGTGCTGGGCCTGTTGTCGATCCTGATCTGGACCCTGTTCCTGATTGTGACCGTCAAATATGTGCTGGTGCTGCTGCGCGCCGACAACCGGGGCGAGGGCGGCATCCTGTCGCTTTACACTCTGGTCCGGCTGGCTATCGGGCGCCGGACTGTGCCGGTGTTGGTGCTGGCCATCTTCGGCGCGGCGCTGTTTGCAGGCGACGCGATGATTACGCCCGCGATTTCGGTCCTGTAGGCGGTCGAGGGGGCCGGGCTGATCGTGCC